>NZ_JBQFZK010000019.1:0-66851 GCF_056542185.1 Ruegeria sp. AE4
TCAGCATTGGGCTGGAAAAGCCCTGTCGCATTCGAAAGGAAAGTGGCTTAAACGAGCACTTGGGGCGGCACAAAAACGGGACAGGTCCACCCTTTCGGGAACGATTGGTTTAGACCATGAGCAAACCATATTCTGCCGACGACTTCTCACAACTTGTCACCTCCGACAGGACATGGCGAATCCGGGAGATATCTGACCTCAAGACTGCGATCCGGCGAGCAGACCAATCTCTAGAAAAAGTACTTCTTCGAGCATTGGTAACTGTCTCGTACGCACATTGGGAAGGACATGTTAGAAATTCGGCAAGGTTGTATTTAACTCATATAGCCTTGCGTAAATTTCAGTACGCGAACCTTAGTCCGCAGTTCCTGAAAAACTATTTCCTGCCAAGATTGTCGGCACTTTCAACAAGCAAGAGTAACATGGCGTCCAAATGTGCGTTGTTGGATGAAATTCTAGTGGCTTCGAGCAAACAGTTTTCTCGTGTGAATGATGACCTAGTGAACACAAAGTCCAATTTGAACTCGGAAGTGCTCCGCGAAATTTGCCTAGTTTGCGAGATACCGAGCGAAGAATTTGATGAGCATGAGAGTTTCATTGACGCGATCCTACTGAAGCGACGCAACGCCATTGCTCACGGCGAAGATACTTTCGTCGCTAAAAGTGACTTGGATGAATTAGCGGATAAAACCATAGGATTGATGAGAATGTTTGGTGATGCCCTCGACAACAGGGTTCAGCTCAAATCATACTTGGCAGCGTAAGGGCGGCAGTGTTTTGTTCTGAGGCATCGTTTGCAATCACTAGTCGCCGATTAGACTGCCTAATGACTTTGCGAAGTCCGCTTCCTGCGCATTGCTGCAATTGGGGGGCATCGCGCAACATCGGTCAAAGTGGGCTCAGTGTTGCCGTTCTCCGCAGCAAGCATGATTGGCTGGTCCCAGCCTGAAGCAGGCATTCACAATCACGCTTTTCAGTTTTGCACCAAGCCATTGACTAGGACATGCGCGACGTTCAGGAAATCATGTTGTCTGCTGTAAACGACTGAATTGGGCTCGGTGCCATCGTTGTCTGCTGTTAGCATGATTGGCCGCACGCAGCCCAAAGCGGACCTTCATCACTAAGCTTTGCAATCTCTGAGATGCGGGACGAAGCTGACTTTTCAGGTCCGGCTATGCGTTCCTTTCCTAGCAATAAATTTCGTAGTCTCTATCATGCTGGTTTTGCCCCACTGTCGAAGGAAACAACATGTTGCGTTCAATGCTTATCCCCGCAGTTCTCTTTGCGCCTCATTGTCTGACTGCTGCAGAGAAAGTGTCGGCAACGAACTTCTATGTCGTCAACCAAGAGCAAATTTCCGCGGGCGAGGACGTGTTCTGGAAAGAGGACAACTATGGGACTTATACCGTTGACGAGGGACCAATCGATCCTGGTTTTGTCCGGTGCGTGGGCTCGGGTTTCGGCGGACCCAGCGGTGTCAGCGGCGGTGGCGTCTGTGTTTATGGTGAAGAAGAGGACACGTTCACCATGAGATGGGAGGTTGTTGCCTTCGGCGTCAACAACTGGCGGATTGTTTCCTCCACCGGCAAATATTCGGGGATGACTGGAAGTGGAACGACCAAAACACGTGTGGCGTCAAAACTCCTGGCGCTACCGCACCGTATTTCTGACTGGGAAGGCGAGGTTGCCTTGCCCGCTAGGGATTGAAACTCGAACTGAAATGGTCGGGGATGATGCTGATTTGAAAGGTTGGCAAAGCCCGCATTGGGCTTGTTGTCGCCTTTCGTTACTTTTCACATTAATGACCGGTGGCAGCCCGAAGCGGACATTCTCGAAAGTTGGCACACTACTGCCGAACTTGATAGATTCGAAAAAAGGTTGCTATTGGGAAATGCGCATGACACGCCGACTTGCCGCCATACTTGCCGCCGATATGGTCGGCTACTCACGGCTTATGGCGGCTAACGAGGCGGGAACACTTGCTCGTCTCAAAGACCTACGACGGGACATCATCAATCCAAGTATCGAAAGTGCCGGAGGTGAGATTATCAAGCTTACCGGTGATGGCCTGTTTGCACTTTTTAGCTCGGTCGTTTCTGCCGTTGAGGCCGCAGCGACGCTCCAGAAGGCGCTGCACGCCGCCGAAGCCGAGAGCCCCACCGAAAGCCGGATCAGCTTCCGAATAGGGTTGCACATTGGAGACGTAATCTTGGACGAGGGCGACATTTATGGCGAGGGTGTTAATCTTGCCGCAAGACTCGAAGGCATCGCTGACCCAGGCGGTGTCATACTGTCTGACGACGCATGCCGGCAGGTTCGAGGCAAAATCGAACACGACATCATAGACCTTGGCGAAGTAGCGCTCAAAAACATCTCCGAGCCAGTTCGCGCCTACAAATTGGCGATGGAGGGCAAATCAGATTCCACGCAAAACCAATCTCAACCCACTGACAAACCCTCCATCGCTGTCTTGCCCTTCCAGAACATGTCCAATGATCCAGAACAGGAATACTTCTGTGACGGCGTTTCCGAAGACATCATCACAGAGCTCTCGCGCTTTCCCGAGCTTTTCGTCATCGCCCGCAACTCCTCATTTTCGTTCAGGGGTCGCCCCGTCACCCATATAGATATCGCTCGAGAACTCGGTGTTCGCTACATGCTAGAGGGTAGCCTCCGTCGAGCCCAAAACCGCGTACGCATTACTGCCCAACTCATCGACTGCACAAATGGAGCCCATGTTTGGGCCGAGCGCTACGACCGCACGCTAGACGACATCTTCGCGTTACAGGATGAGATTACACGCAGCGTGGTCGGCGCCATCGCCCCCCAGATATCCATTGCCGAAATAGATCGCGCGTCTGTGGCTCGAGATATCGACTTCAACTCCTACGACCTCTCGCTACGTGCAATGGCGATCTTCTACGCGGGAGGCTTCTACTCTCAGGATAAGTTCGATGAGGTCATATCGGTCTCTGATCGCGCCATTGATCTCGACCCGCGCAACGTCCAGGCCCATTGGATCAAAGCGTTTGCCTACCTGATGCGTTATCTATACCAGTTCGATGAGGACCCCACCGAAAACCTGGGCCTAGCTGATAAAAGCGTTGAACCTCTGTTTCTTGGTGGTCAACTCGACCCGCGCGCCTTATGCGTTCGCGGTATGGTTCGTCATTTCCGTGGAGATTTTGACGGGGCCAACGCCGACTTCAGTTTGGGCTTCACACTGAACCCGAACTTTGCCCGGAACATCTTCTTCATGGCCTGGCATGAATCTTTGGTCGGCCGAACCACACAGGCGCGCGAACATGCCCACCTTGCCCTCCAGCTTTCCCCACGCGACACTGACCTCTGGGTAGGAGACGCCTATCTGGCGCTCGCCCAAGCTGCCTTCGCCGACGCTGATTTTGAAGACGCAATGCGTTGGGGTGAGCACGCCATTCAGATGACGCCGCGTGCGCCGATCCGCCGGGCTCTTATGATCGCCAGTGCCGCCCACCTCGGGCGCGCCGAAGCAGGCCTGCCACATGAGCAGGCGCTGGCGGATTTCGCCCCAGCGTTCCTAGACAGCATTGTCTCCGGAGCTTTGATCCTCTTCCGTCTACCCGAACACAATGCGCTTTTGGTCGAAGGCTTGAAGAAAGCTGGTGTTAAGCCGTAGAGTTGGTCAGGATGCCAAAGCTCGAAACTATCGCAGACAAATCGTGCCAAGGGCCAATCCAATTTTAGCGCAATGTCCTCGAAAGGTTCTAAGCAATCGCTCATTGCTTCAATCGGCGACGACTGTTTCCCAGCCCAAACCGGACATTCAACCCAGGACTTTGCAATTCCGGCTTGGCGGGCTTTTTGGTCGAAGAAATTTCTTGCACCAAGGTGCTGAGCCCAAAAAGTTAACAAATCAGACCGTTCCTCTAAGCCGATGTTTTTCCTATGGTTGGTAAGAAGTACCAAGTCGGGAGGTCTTAATGAACAAGCTTATCTCAGTAACGGGTGCCGTCTGCTTTGCTTTCACTGGAGCTTGGGCCGACGAACATACCCCGCCCAACATTCTTGTCATCATGGCAGATGACGTAGGTTGGGCGAGCGTCGGCGTTTACCACGGAGGTGTCAAAAGCATCGAGACGCCGAACTTGGATCGCCTCTCCTCTGAGGGTGCTCGTCTCACAGATTATTATGCCGAGCCAAGTTGTACTGCCGGTCGATCAGCTTTCATGACCGGACAATTGCCAATACGGACTGGTATGCACACGGTTGGACTGCCGGGAGATCCGGTAGGTTTAAACCCAGATGACCCAACGCTTCCGATGTTCCTGAAAAAGTTGGGGTATACGACGGGGCAGTTCGGAAAAAACCATCTAGGCGACCTCAATGAGTTCCTACCGACTGCAAAAGGTTTCGACGAGTATTGGGGTTGGCTCTATCATTTGAATGCTATGGAATATACGTCTGATCCGGATTGGCCAGACGACCCAGAATTCAACGCGCAATTTGCGCCTCGCAACATCATTCATTCATTTGCAACAGAGGAGGTAGACGAAACAGTCGACCCGCGATTTGGAAAAGTCGGGAAGCAGCGCATTATTGATGACGGGCCTGCGCCTCCTGAGCGCCAAAAGACTTTGGATGACGAAGTGACATCTTACACGAAAGACTTCATTTCTCGTGCAGTAGAGTCGGACACTCCGTTTTTTGTCTGGATGGCTCCAGCCCGTGCACACGTCTGGACCCACCTCAGCCCCGAATACGAAGCTATGTTGGGCAATGGGCGTGGACTTCAGGATGTTGTCATGAAGGAGTTGGACAACAACGTTGGTAACGTTCTCAGCCACCTTGAGGATCTGGGAGTCGCCGATAATACCATAGTGATGTTCACCGCAGACAATGGCCCGGAAACACTGACGTGGCCTGATGGTGGTACGACACCGTTTCATGGGGAAAAGGGTACTACTTGGGAAGGTGGCTTTAGAGTTCCTGCGATTATTCGCTGGCCGGGCAAAATTCCAGAAGGTCAAGTCTTGAATGGCATCTTCAGCGGAATGGACTGGATGCCAACATTTGTAGCTGCGGCTGGAGGTCCGACAGATCTAAGAGAAAAGCTCCTAGAGGGATATGAAGGCTATAAAGTGCATCTCGATGGCTACAATCAACTATCTTACCTGACGGGTGAGGATGAAGAGAGCATTCGCCGCGAGCTGATTTACTATCAGGGTACAGACCTCCAAGCAGTACGCTACAACGATTGGAAAGCGCACTTTGTCGTTCAAAACCACGGCTGGTCAGGCCCGAAGGAAGAATTGGTCGCCCCCTTGCTTTTCAACCTCCGCCGCGATCCCTACGAAAAAGCTGCGGAGGAAAGCGGTATGTACGTCCGCTGGATGGGTGAGAAAATGTGGGCATTCGGCCCAGCCGCCCGGTTAGTGCAGGCACATCTCGCTACTTTCGAGGAGTTCCCTCCGCGCGGGAAGCCGGTCGCCAATCAAGACCATGTTGAAGAACAGACATCAACCGAAGGCGGCATCTCTCAGTAGAGGAAGCGAGGCAACCAATACGCCTTTCCCACCGCAGCGTGGGCATCCGGCTCGGATCATCGGATGCCCAAAATAACCGACTAGGAATTTCGCAAAAAGCGAAACCTCTACGAGAAGGAGTCCTCCATGAGTGCTAGATTAGTCCTTCTGCTTGCTGCCGTCGGCCTCGTGCCAATTGCGTTATCATACGGTCTGATGCCCGGCCGTTCGATCCCAGTTTTGCTGAGATTTCCGGTGGAAGGGACGAACCAAACCCACGTGTTCCGAGCGATTATGGGTCTTTACCTGGCAAACGCTCTGTTTTGGTTGGCGGCTGCTTCGAAACCAGAGTTACAACGCCCCGCGCTGTGGGTTCTATTTTTGTTTATGTCAGGACTGGCCGTTGGGCGCATACTAAGCATCCTTATCGATGGAGTTCCGAACGGGGTACTTCTCTTTTATCTTGCAGCCGAGATAGCTTTTGCAGCTCTGGCGGCGGTTTCTCTGAAAAAAGTACGAGGAAACAGGAAGTGGTAAAATGGTGAGGTCCGGCTTTGTTTTCTCGATGATCGCAACTTTATCAGTTTCGGCATCCGCTTTTGCACAATCTTCATCTGTCCAGACCGCGGTGGACGAAAACTTCTTAGAGCTTGAGACTGCCGTTTCCGAAGCGGGAGCTGCTCCAATCGCATCGATAGATCACGCGCGCCTGGCCAAGGCCGAAGGCGTCGAAATGCCAGCATCTCGTGTACTCGTTTTCTCTGATCCAGAGGTAAACACACCTATACTGGAGGAGAACGTACGTGCAGGTCTGGACCTTCCTTTTCGCGTTCTTTCATTCGATCAGGATGGTCGACCGCAGATCGAATACACAGACTCTCAGTTTCTCAAAGTTCGGCATGGTCTAATCAATACCCAAGCGTTGAATGCATTTGAGAACAAGTTGCTCGAAGTCCTGAACGACTTGGATGCAGCACCAGCGCCGACCAAAGGATTAGTTGCAAACCATGGCATCATCGAATTGCGATCTGAGCTCAGCGTTCCAGAGGCAGTGGAACGTGTCAGGACAGCTGTGATGGGACAGGACGATACAGTCTGGTTTGGGGAGATCGATTTTGCGGCCGAAGCGTCCCAACTGGGGACGGAGCTGCCGGATGCTGTTCTCTTGCTATTCGGCGGACCAGCGCCCGGTGGTGTGGCTATGGCGGACTTTCCGGCAATTGGTTTGGATGCCTTTTGCCAAAAACTATTGGTTTACGCGAATGAAGAAGGCGGCTCCGTAGTCATTTTCAATGACATCGCTGCTTTGGCGGAGTTGCACTACGGTTCTTCAGCCGAACCTCATCACGGTTTGAACAAACGGCTGACGGAGACATTTCGCAAGGCAATTGAGTAGCCGCTGTTAGGAAAACGCAAAAAACCTTTGCCGATTGGCCATCTTTTCGTCGTCCGCTTTGGGTTGATTTCAGCGGTTCTCAACGCAACAGGCCTACCACGCTTTGGGCCGTTCGTTAAACTTTGCAAAGGCCGCTTTCTGCGCCTTGCTGCCATTCGAAGTGACAAGTGCTGCAACCGCAGCGAATGGCGGCTTGGTGGGCGTCTATAACTTTTTGAATTTTGACAGAAGGGCTCAATCGCAAATGGCGGCAGGCCCTCTACCTCACCACTTTCTTTTCGTGGGCCAGCGGGATTTGGACAAGCCAAACGCCCTGGCCGTCAGGGTGAGGGCGCAGCCCTCCCCCTCGGGCAACCCCATTAGACAGGGCCGTGTCCTCGGCTGTGCCTGCGGGCCGCACCACCCCTGTCGAATAGCATTGCCTCGCCCCCTCCCGCGTTCGCCACGTGGCAGATTAGCAGGAACAGGCAGCTTCGCTGTCTGACCTACAAATCAGCTCTGATTTTCCGAAAGGGAAGTCAGATCAAACCACACTATCTGCGGGAATACGAAATGGCGGCGGCGTGTTAGCTGATGACACAAAGGTCAAATTCAACTGATGTCCAACATTGGGGGCGCCTTCTGATGTCGAACGTTCGCTGCTTTTCTGGTCCAACTATGAAGGTTGGGTCAGGTTCATGTGACGTTCAACAGAAAACCAGTGGCGGACCGAGGAGGATTCGAACCCCCGACCCCTTGATTCGTAGTTAACGAATGTCTCACATGCAAATACTTGAATCCACTACATAAACCATTGAATATAGGTATTTTTATATAGAACTTGATAACATAGAGGTATTTACATTAGCGCCCAATAACGTACATAGACTGACATATGACTGACACGAGGCGCTGACATGGCAATGAAACTAAGCGCCCGCAATCTGGCCGAGGCGCAGGCGGGCAAACTGATCTGGGATACTGAGGTTAAGGGCTTTGGCGCACGCAAAGCCAACAATGGGGATGTAACGCTATTCCTCAATTATCAGGTGCGCGGAACTGGGAAGTACAAGCGCCTGATAATCGGCAAGCTGGGCGAGTTGACGGTTGATGCGGCCCGCAAGAGGGCAGCCCAGATGCGGTTAGAGATACGCACAGGAGCCGATCCCAGCCAGCAGGCCGAGACAGCAACGGCCAAGGCCAAACACGGCGACACCTTGGGCCAGCTTGTCTCGCAATGGCTCGACAGCCCCAAGCACAATTGGAGTGCCAGCACCCACGAGGGATACGTTGGAGCGATGCGCCGCGACGTTCTCAATTCTGACGCCGCCGAGATTAGAATAGGTGACGTAACACGCGCCGACCTGATGCGGATTGTAGACCGCGCGACAGACCGTAGTGCATCCAGTGGCGCGTTGACTTTCCGCACCCTCAACAGCTTTCTGACTTGGGCGGATAGCCGAGGGCTGACAGAGGTGACTTTGCCCAAAGCCAGCAGAGCCGCACCCACACCGAAGCCACGCACCCGAGTTATGGCCGAGGATGAGATTAAGGCACTCTGGGACGCCGCCGAGACTTTGACGCCTCTTACGGCCATTGCGGGCCGTCTCGTTCTTATGACCTGTGTTCGCACGGGAGCCTTGCAGCAATTGCAGCGCCGTTGGATTCGACAAGACGGTATCGTCTGGCCTGCTGATGTGATGAAAGGCAAGCGCGAGTTTTGGACGCCCCTTACGCCTTGGGCATACGACCAGATACGGCCCGTTCTCGCCCAAGAGGGCGCGGTATTCGGGCAAGGTACGACACGGTTAAAGCAGGCGCTGCCCACATGGCGCAAAGCGGCTGGCGTTGATGCGACGGTAAAGCCGCACGACGTGCGCCGAGCAATGCGCACTTGGGCCGCCGCCAGTGGATACGGATACGAGGCAAGCGAGGCTGCATTGGCGCACGAGGTGCAACGCACGGCATTGGACAAGGCTTACATGCAGCACGACTATGCAGAGGAAGCCGCCGAGGTTTTGCGCGGCTGGCAAAATCATGTGCAGGAGTTAGTCGCGTGATGGAATTCGAACTGGACTTGAACGGTTACGATTTGGACCAACCGTTGGTTTATTACTGGATTGTGGGTAGTGACGATTACGTTGGAAAGGCTGGTGCCGGACGAGGAAAACGACGCATAAAACGCTACGCACGAAACGTTCAAAGGATGGCAGAAGGCAAACCGCCTTTGAACGGTAGAGCATATCGCGCGGTTCATATCAGGTTGGCCGAGGCCGTCCGCAGAGGCGAAAGTATAACTGTTCGAATTTTGGAAAACTGCGACCCGGACGAACTGATGGGGCGTGAACGCGCGTTAATCGAACAACTCAAACCGACACTGAACCGAACATGATCGATGACATAACGGCAGCCATAGACAGCTTGCGTCCTCTGGTGCCTGAGTTCGACCGAGCATGGTATGCGGCCCAGCGTGGCGAGGAATACCCAGTCGCGGATGAACTGGCCGTTGATGTTGTTACGGTACTTGAGGCTCTGGCCCGAGAGGCTGCCCCCGACATTATTGCCCTTGGTCTCAACCCAGATGACAGGGACGCGTTACGCAATGGTGTTACGGACCCAGCCGTTACATTTTACCTGCAATGTTACGAGGCCCGTGCAACGTTCAGGTATTGGGCTGATGAGGGCGACTTTGACGCCCAGCTAGGAGCCGTTGAACTGGCGGCGCACAAATGGCTGGGAAGTCTCAGTACCAGCCCAGATGCCGCCGAGTTGCGCAGCGCCAAGGCACAGGCCGCAATGGCCGAGTTGCAACGCAGGAGCCAGCAAAGCGGAAACACCCGCAAGGCCGCCGACAGGAAAGCCCGCAAGCTGGCAGCTTGGGCCGTGTTCGACCTCGACAAGCCGAGCGGGCCGAGCCTGATTGCGAGGCTCAAGACAGCTACGCCCGAGCAATTGGAGCGGCTGGCCGAGATTTACGGCTATGAGGATGACGGCACGTTCAAGCGTGACGCAGGGGACAGAGATTCCGCATTGCGAAAACAATTGCAGAGGGACAACCAAAAGTAGAATTTGGGGACAAGCATTGTTTGTCCCCTGACAGACCGCTTTTTATGCCCACTATGGGGTGTCACCACGATTCGTAAAAATCAGCAGGTGACAACATGGACGAACTTCTAACCACGAAAGAGGCCGCAAAGCTGATTGGGCAACACCCAGTCACTCTTGGCCGTTGGCGGCAATCTGGGGGCGGCCCCAAGTTTATCAAGCGTGGCCGATACATCCGATACAAGCGCAGCGACATTGAAGCGTGGCTTACGAGCGAGGCCGCCTGATGTTCGATATACAAACCTATCTTGTTGTCATGCTGGCTGGTGGTGCCGAGGAAATGTGCGCCGCTGATGATAGCTTGCAAGAGTACCTTCTATCCCTGCCCGCTGGGATAGCCCGCGCCAAGGCTCTGATTGAGGCAAAGGGCGCGGTACTCAACGCAGAACATGGCGACGATTGCCGCACGGAACTTTGGCTTTTGTCTGATGACATTCACCTGAACAGTTTCCTGCGCGGCGCGGACAAAATGGCCGATCTGGCGAAAGAAGTCCGAGTCCTACTCGCCCAAACGTAAACGAGGCGGCCACCACAGCCGCCCCGCTCAGTCAGTTATCAAGTCGATTGGAACGCGATGACGATAGCGGCCCGAGCGTCATCCGACAAGGAAATCCCCAGATGCGCATTCAATGGGTGAACGACAAACCGAACGAGGGATATTGCGGCCTCATCCGTGTGAGGATTTGGGAAGCAATACCCAAAGTCTCTTGGAAAACCTCAGCAGAGGCATTGGAGCAAATTCCAGGTACTTTGTTTTTGCGCCCCAGTGGCCGTGTACTGACCGAAATGCACGCGACCGAGGAACAGGTGCGTGCCGCCGCCGTGATGCTGTGTGCGCGTCTGATGGCAGATGAGGTGGCGGCATGATGTGGCCCGAGTTGGCAGCGGCGATGCAAGCGCCCGTCTTTCCTATTCGCATTGTCTGGAACCCAAACAAGGTGAAGTGGGACAAGACCCCCTTAACCCGTCATGGCCACCTTGACGCCTCGTATGATGTGGCCTCGTTCGATTGGAGCCGCGCCAATGGGTTTGGTATCCGAATGGGTAACGGTTGGTACGCCCTTGATCTGGATAGCTACAAGGACGGATGCGCGGCCCAGCACTGGTTAGCCCAGTGGGGGGTGCCAATGCTGACCAGAACGCACAGCACGGTATCTGGCGGCCTGCATCTGATCTATCGGACGCTTGGCGAGTGGCAGAACCTTGGGACACGGCAAGGCATTGTTCCCGGCCTCGACAGCCGAGGCTCTGGCGGTTGGATTGCGTTTGGCGAGGGCTACACAGTCACGTGTAACGCTTGGCCTGCTATCCTGCCCGATGCGGTTTGCCTTGAGTTGTCCAAGGCACCCGAGGGCCGAGACGTAACACTGCAACCTGTAACGCCTGTGGATGCGGGCGCGGTCTTACGGCGTCTCAATCTCGCCCTGACGTTCGGGCATCCGAATTTGCGCCGCCGCTGGGCGGGGGATGCCAAAGGGCTGCACGACACAAGCCGCTCTGGCTTTGACATGAGCATAGCCAAGCTGCTGGGCATCGCTGGCTTCACCTATTCCGAGATTTACTGGCTGCTGGCCACACAGTTTGCACATGGCGTTGTGGCCCGAGACGGGCTGACGCGCGTCACAGACAGGCAGATTAAGCGCGAGGCGGCCCGAGCGTCCGAGGGACGCGCAATCATGTCCCAGAGGATGCAGGAGGCTTTTTATGGACGCTGAAACACTGGCCTCTGAAATCCAGCGAATTGCAGGGTTGATGGAAATCGAACGCGAACCCGAGATTGCCGCGTTGCACACGAGGTGTACCAAAGAGGGTTTCCCCCAGCGCAAGCCGATGCTGCGCAATCTGGTAATGGCCGAGGTGAACGCGCCGCGCGATGCCGAGACGCAGGACGCCGCCGAGGCGATGCTTGCCGAGTATTTTGTCGTCAACTTTGGTGGCAAGGTCCGATACTGCCATTTCACAGCAGAACAGATGAACGGCCACGGCAGGCGCACGTTACACATGATGACACGCGCCGACTTTCTGGGTTGGAACGAACACCGCCCAGAGGCGGAACTGTGGCTCAAGAACCCAAAACGCCTAATGTATAGCGGCCTCATAACCGACCCAGACGCGCCGCCAGTCCATAACGGAAAACTGAACCTCTGGATGGGATTTGGTATTGCCCCTTACGATGGTGACGCCTCGCCCTTTGTCACCTTTGTTCACACCGTTCTCGCCTGCCAACAGGACGCTTGGGCCGAGTACATTCTGAACTGGCTGGCTTGGGTTGTTCAAAATCCGGGTAAACGCATTGGCGTTGCGCTGTGTCTCATCAGCGCCCGACAAGGAACAGGCAAAGGCACCTTGGGCAATCTGCTGCTGACCATATTCGGCCAGCACGGGCGTGCGATCTACAAAGCCAAGGGTTTGGTTGGAGATTTCAACAAACACCTTGCCGACGCTCTTTTCGCCTTTGCGGATGAGGCGCTATTCGCTGGCGATCTGAGGGCCGCTGACGCCCTCAAGTCGATTGTGACCGAGCCGTATCTGTTTATCGAACCCAAAGGTGTTGACGCTATCCAGATGGAAAACCGCCTGTCCATCATGCTTGGGACAAACCACAGGTTCGCGGCACAGGTGGAATACTCAGACCGCCGCTTTGCCATGTTCGAAGTGAGCGACATCCCACAAGTGCGCCAATATTGGGACGAACTGCACGCATGGTTAGAGGGGGGCGGCAAATTCTTGGTTCTCAATTATCTGCTGAACCGTGACGTGTCGGGCTGGCATCCAGTCGATGACAGGCCGTTGACCCCGATCTATCTCGACAGCCGCAAATCCAGCCTGCGGGAAGTCCATCATTGGTGGCACGACACTGTGCAGAACGAGTCGTTTGGATACGATCCGCTCGACACGTTACGGCCCGCACCGAGCAAGGTTTACGAGGGCAGCCCGCCTATGCCCGTGCCGAGCGATACGTTCGAAATCGATAAGAAGGTCTTTTACGCGGGCTACAAACACTGGCACCGCGAGAACGAACACAAAGCGGCCCGAGCTGTTGGCGAACGGCAATTCTGGAAAGACTTCTACGCCATGACCAAGGGCGAGGTTGAGCAAGCGCGACCGGGCAGCCGTGGTGAACAGCTTCGTGTCGTTACGCTGCCAGCGAACGGTAACAACCCAGATTGGGAGAGATTACAGGAGGCTTTCGAACGTTGGCTTGCCAATCCTTAAAACCCGTATCCAATGTATCCAATGTATCCCACCAACTTCTTTTGCACGAAAACGCACATACTTTTTTGAAAAATATATGTGCGATTCCCACGAAAAGAAGTGAGTGCTTTTTAACGGATACATTGGATACCAAGCCGTTAAACACGCTCAACGCGCCAACAGCTATAGAATTGTGGATATATTGCCATGACTGTTGAGCGTAAGAGCCGACGGCCCGAGGTGGCCCAGCGTAAGCGTTGGTACGGTACGGCACGCTGGAAACGGCTACGTGCAAGAGTGCTGGCCAACGGTCCAATCTGTTCAGTGTGTCATGCTGTTGCTGCTGACAGCGTTGACCACATCGAACACCGTCCTGACAACTCAACGTTCTGGGATACCGACAACCTCAGACCAATTTGCAAACCGTGCAACAGCAAGCTGCGCACCAAGGCCAACGACAGGCGAACCCACAACGGCATAGGCCACCGCTCACAAGCGTGGGAGGGGTATAGGACTTTGTCTAACGGGGAGTTCTCCACCGAACGCGGGGCAACCGAAAGACACACAGCGCCCAAGAATGACCGTATCGCTACGTTGTTCGAACGTCAAAAACAGAGAGGGAAATAACCGAAATGGCCAACCCAACTACATCCCAAAAATCGCAACTTACGGCGATTCAGAACAAATCAGACGAAACCGCGCCGTTTGAGGTGCCAGTCATGCCCGCCAGTCTCAATCCAGCTTACTGGGCTGAGTGGAACGGCCTCTGTCGCCACCTTCATGCGCATGAGGCGTGGACGCCCGAGAAAGCCAGTGTGGTTGAACTTTATTTGGTGAACCTGCAAGCCCTCAGAGCGGCCCAAACAAGAATGACGCTTGATGGCGGGCCGATTGGGCCAGACGGAAAGGCGCATGTCGCGTCTTCAATTATCGCCCGTCACACAGGAACGCTCACAAAGCTGGCTGGGCTGTTGGGGCTGGGTAAAGACAAGCTGGCCGCGATTGAGAAAGACGCCAAACCGCAAAATCCTGGTAATTCGGTCTGGCAAGCCTGATGAGCTACATCCGCCCCGTAACGCCAGCCAATCCAGATTGGGCGCACGCACCAGATGCCCAGTCGCTTGTGCCTGTACTCGACCGAGACGCCGATACAGCCGAGCGTTTCGTTACGCTGTGCGGAAAGTTTACGCTCACCCAAGGCCCAGCGGCTGGGGATCGACTAGAGCAACACTGGCTGCCGTGGCAACGCGATGCACTCAAGGCCAGCTTTCAAGTGCGCGAGTCGCTCTGGGTTCTGGGTAAGGGCAGCGGCAAATCTGTAAGCGTGGGTGCCTTTGCTCTGGGCTATGTCATGTTGTCCTCAATTCTCGGGATCAACACGCGCGGACAGGTTGTCATCATGGCCGCGAATATCGAAGGCGCAAAGATCGTGTTCAACCACATCCTAGAGGCCATTCTTGCGGATGATGAGTTGCGCCCCCTATTCCGTAGTAACGCCCAGTCCAAGAGCCTGACGCACATCACGAGCGGTATCGTCATTCAAATTATCTCTTGCTCTATGCGTAACGCAGTGGGCCGCCGCCCTGTGTTACTGATCTTGGATGAGTTGCACGAAATGGCGCAACTGAGTGACGCAACCGCCGCGATTAATCAGCTACGCCAAGGCGGCGCGAACTGGGGCCGAGACTTCAAGGTTCTCGCCATTACGACGATGAGTATCGAACCGCCCCAAGGTGAATTTAAGCGCCAGCTTGCTTATGCGCGATCCGTGCGAGGCGGTGACATCCAAGACCCCGACTTTCTACCCCTGCTTTACACCTTCCCGCTAACCGAGCGGCCCGACCTAGACCCGCTGGACCCTAGCGAGTGGTGGCGCGGTATGCCGAGCCTCAGAACGGCAGGGCAACCCGGCACGATGGACGCCGCTGAGTTAGAGCGCGAGTTACGGCAAGCGGCTGATGCTGACGATCAGGAAACCTTTGCCCTCACCTTGTCCCAGCGCCTTGGGATTGAGCGAAACGACAGCGCCGCCAATGCGGAAAGCATATTGCATCTGCACTTTGACAAATGCCCGCGCCTCGTGCCGTCTGGGCCGTATGATTTCACCGCCGTGGGCATCGATGCAGGCGGGCTTGATGACCCCGCCGCCGTATGCGTTGCCAGACGCCCCAAGGCCGCCCAGCGCCGCCTAGAATTGACGGTACATCAGTTTCTCACCCAGACGGGTTACGAGCGTGCGCCCGATAACCTACGCGACACATACGATGCAGCGGTTTCCAATAAAACGTTGCACATTCACGAAACGGCAGAAGCGATGCAGGCCGCCATGTTCGATCTGGTGGCCCAAGCTGGCTGTGACGTTGTGGGCGGCGATGAACACGGCCAGACGGGCTTTGCACAGGCGCTGCGTGACGCCACGGGCAAGAGGTTTGAGGCCGTGCCGCAAACATGGATTTTGGGTGCAGCCCTCGCCAGTCTGGAAGCGCGTTTGCTCGACGGCGCGGTATCGCACAGTCATTGCCCATTGTTGCTGGCGAATGTGGAAAACCTTTTGGTTGAGGAACTGGCAAACGGAAATCGCAGGCTCAAGAAACGTGACAACCGTTTGAGCGGCCAAGGGTACGCCAAGATCGATGGCATTATTGCCGCAATCAACGCAACGGCCTTGATCGATGAACACGGCCACCGTGCTTTTGAGATTGGGCGATTTATTGGGTGACATGTGAATAAATCCACAAGCAGTCATAGACTGTGTTAAGACTGTTGGCGATGTTAGAAACCATATTCTATATTTTAGGAGGTGCTTTGATCCTTGTGATCTTTGCGCCCATTTTACTAGGTCTGATTTGGACTTTGGTCGCCTTTTCATTTTGGCTTTTGCATAACCTGTACCTGATCGATGGTAGAGACTCAGATATAGTACAAGGATATTTTTCTCATGGAAGATGGGTCTCCAATCAGCGTTCGCCGTCTAAGGCCGCGTGTTTGATTGCGCTTATTGGATTTGTGGCGTTTCTCACTTATTCGGGCCACCTCTTCTAGAAAACATCAAAATTGCGGTTTCCTACCAATCACCGATGCCGGCAGTTTCAAATAGTTGATGATGGCTGAAGCCGTAACGATCATGTATCTGCTCGGATGGGGCCAAATGCAAATGGTCGTATGAAACAGTTGACGATCTTGGGCTTTACAGATCATCCTAGCCGTATGACAAACGATCAAAAAACTCAGACGGAACGCGTAACGAAGAAACCGTCTCGTGAAGAGGTTAAGGCGACGATCAAACAGACGGCCAAAGACATGAAAGATGTGTTGGACCGACTGGCCGACAAGTAATGATCTATCAGGTTACGTACGATGACATTCGACTGGTCTATTGCGAAGCCATGCGGGTTCCAGATGCCAAACCGTACATCAAGAACGAACACAGCATTCAAAGTGCAATTGCCAGACCTTACGCGTCTTTTGGTGGCGAGAAGGTATATCCAACGTTGCATGAAAAAGCCGCTGCGTTGTTGCATGGTGTTGCTAAAGCGCATGGCTTTCACGATGGCAACAAACGCGCGGCTGTGCTTATCACTATGACCATGACACGATTATCAGGATACGATCTGCCGCCTGTTTCAATCGACTTCTTAGACACTCTCGTGGTGCGTCTCGTTGACGGCAGTATGTCTCAGGACGCAGTAGCGTTTTGGTTTCACACAGTTATTGAATGAATTAAAGGTAACAGGCTATGAACCATCATATTTTCGCCATTGGTGCTGCATGCGCTTTGGGATTTTCCGTATTCAGCTTTCTTAGAGCAATGGACAAGGTCAATGTGCTACTTAGCCTCGCAGGCGGCACAGCCAGCTCAGAAAGTAAAATCACGCTTGCGTTGTACGCCGCACCTTACAGCATAGTCGGCGGATTAATAATATCAGCTCTATTGTTCGCCGCTGCGGCAGCTATCGGAAATAAAAGTCATGAGTGACTTCGGCGGACTCATATTCCTGATTCTAATAACGGCTGCAGCGATTTGGCTCTATATCCTGCCGATCACTATGGCTGGACGACGCAACCGATCCGGATTGATCTGGTTTCTTATTGGTCTTGTTGGATCGCCTTTGCTGGCCATCTTGCTATTGCTCGCATTGGGTGACGCACCAGAGCAGCCATCGGTCTAGCAATACCCAGGGTAATCAACCACGTCATGGATGCTGGAGTTGATGTTTGGTCGTCGAGAGAAATGACACCCGCGTAACTGACGCCGAGTTTCAGTGTTTGATCCAACCTGTGTAACCACCCGTAACACATTTGCCCCATTTAGTCTGGGCAGTCCCATGTTCAGACTAAATCCCCGCGTTGCCTATCATCCCAGATTAAGGCGACGCGGGGAACTTTGATCCAACCCAAGATGTGAGCCGTAACAATTTTACCCCGAAACTATCGCCCGCGTTGTTCAATTGGTTTCCCTCCGAACAATGCGGGTTTTTTCGAGGATGAGGAGGTAACAAGTTTCCTGTCACCAGTGACCGACAGGACCCTTTAATTCCGGTTCGGTCGGCAACGCGTGATCTGGTGGTTCAATGTCGTGCTTATGCAACCACTCAAAGATCGCGGCCCAATCGTCTTGCAAGGATGGTGCGCTGCGATATTCCCGCAGACTTTCCAGCTTACATTTCAAATCAAACGGAATTGTTCTTGGCCATTTCTTCATGGCAAATGTTCTAATTTTGTTCGATTGGCTGTCAAGTAATCTGTCAGTCCGTTCGTGCGCATTTGGCTATTGAGAACATTGGAGTGTATGAGTCTTCTTCGGTTCCTTTGTTTCCGACAATTGCGGACATGGTGTACTCGACGGTCATAAAGTTCTTTTTTGGATAGAATTGCATTTTTCCAGCCCCGATCACGGACTGAGCGTATGCATCTTCGTCAGGGTCGAAGTCGGCCCAAAAATAGAAATATTGGTCTGTCGTTCCAAGTTCAATTCCCACATATGTCGGGGCGTTTTCGTGGAAGGGAGAATTTGGGTCAGGATCAACTGACGGGTTAAATGGTCTAATGAGGAATCTGTCATCGGCAGTGAATGTTTGGGGTCTGTAGTCACCTCCTACTAACCGATAGCCTGCCGCGTCAGAAGCATGACAAATCCATGATGCCGCATTTGCTTCGGGAACGTTCCAAACTAAGGATGCAAGGCAGATACCAAGGTAAGCAGCAGGTTTCACTATCAAATCTCCGTCCAATATTTAGCGTGGACCTTGGCACTTTGAATGTGGAAGTGGAACCAATTTTTTGCGGTTTTATTGCCCGCATCGGTCGGACCTGAACCGGGCCGAGGCGTTTACTGAGGAACACGGCAAGCGCAAGGGGGCTGCACTGTTCGAGGGGTCACTTCATACCATTTAACAGTCTCTGTAGGCCCGAGCGGCCCGATACTCGCACCCTACTGAAGGCCCATATCAAAAAGCGCACAGAGGCTGAACTTGGCTGCGCGATTCCATCAAAACCTAGGAACCGCCCCGTGCCTGAGAATTTCTAACGCGAACTATGATCTGCTCAATCGGTGGATTTCCAAATCAATTCGCCCTTCTCACATCGAAAGTATCTTCCGTCACCGCCCATTGATTGTATCGACCCGTCAGCTTTCACAAGTGCGTCAGTAGTGCTTATGAAGTGCGTTGGCTCATATCCTGCGTCCCGAAGCATATTTAGTCTGAATGCATAGCGCTGGTGTCCGGATACGTTCTCGGTATCAATATCAGTGACCGGGAAAATTGTATAATGGACGTGGAACGACTCCGAGAAGAGGGCATTTTCAGTGAGTGATTTGCAAGATCGGGTACTTCGTGGTCCGACGCATTCTCGGGCCACCTTCACTGCAAGGCTATACAAGGAAACAATTTGCCCCTGCTGGTCTTTCTCAATCAAATAACCGTGTTCACCGCCTGAATAGAGAGAATACATGTCTAAACACCGCATCACCTCAGCTTGTGCAAGCGGTGCAAACGCAAAAAAAGAAGCCAAAAGAGTCGCAAAAAACTTCATCATTCTTTCCTCCTTCCAAATGTACGTAACTGCGAATAAGGAGTAATCGGTTTAGAGTATAATAAGCGTGGTGCCTCTGACAGGCCACAAAGGCTTAGAACAATGAGGCTTGGGATTATTTGCGCAGCCGCTGGGCTGATACTGCCAAGCGAATCTTACGGTATGAGTTGAAGCGGCGCGACTGACAACAGACTGACACAGCCCTTTTTGCCAGTTACCAAATTTCCGCCAAGTGATTGATTTTAATGGCGGACCGAGGAGGATTCGAACCCCCGACCCCTTGATTCGTAGTCAAGTACTCTATCCAGCTGAGCTATCGGTCCGCGTTGGTGAGGCGCTGTTTAGACCTGTGGTCAAAGACGTGCAAGCCGATTCTTCAAAAAAAAATCAAAAAGTCATGTCTCCACGCGGAAGCCTGATTTCAAAGATCGTTCCATCGGGTCCGGTCTCCTTCAGTGTCAGGTTACCGCCATGCCCGCGCACCAGTTCCTGTGAGATTGCAAGGCCCAGGCCAGAGCCTCCTTTGCGGACCCCACCCTGAAACGGTGTGAACAGGTTTTCACGTGCTTTTGGCGGAAGACCCGGCCCGGTGTCGCGAATTTCAAGACACCAGGCATCCTGATATTCACACCCGACGATGGTGATGTGACCCGGCTTACCCGAGGCTTCCAACGCCTGTCTTGCGTTACGCACGAGGTTCATGATGACACGAAACAACTGCTCGGAGTCGGCGCGGGCGATCAGATCTTCCGGCACTTCGTTCACGATCTCGACGCAGCCCCCTGCGACCGCCAGCTGTTCGCTGGTGGCGACGTCAGCCGCAATTGTCCGTAGGGGCACCATCGTCAAGGTGGGCGCAGGTTCTTCTGCACGGCCGAATGCCAATGTGCTTTCACACAACGATACAGCACGGGTGATCGAATTCACCAGCTTCGGAGCCATTCGCCGGACCAGCGGATCATCACTGGATTCGATCCTGTCCGTGAACAGCTGCGCCGATGTCAGAATGTTGCGCAGGTCATGGCTGACCTTTGCAACCGCCCCGCCCAGTTGCGCCAGCCGCTCGCGCTGTTTGAGCGCCTGCGTCAGTTCCGTTTGCAGCATCTTCAGCGCTTCTTCAGCCTCGCGCAATTCCGTCACTCTGGAATTCGGCGAGATGATGCCGCGCGCGTCCTCGGGTGCGCTGGCATAGCGCTGCATATATCCAACCACGCTTTTGATGGGCCGGACAAGAACCACGCGCACCGCAAGGAACAGTAAGGACGCCGTGATGATCGAGATGACAAAGGACAGCCCCAGAATGCGCAGGCCGTAATCAACCATCGCCATACGCAGGGGGGCGCTGTCGATGGTGACCTCGATCAGCAGCCCCGCGCCCTTGACCGGCTCGCCAATGATACGGATGACTTCATTTTCAGGTATAAATATCCGGCTCACCGCATCCCGGATCAAAATCCATGGACCGGCATCCCGTAGATCAAATGTTTTGGTGATTGCCTCTGGAATCGGAGACGACAGCATGAGTTGGCGGACTTCATCCCGACGCAATACCACGTTGTAGACACCGGCATTCGCCAGCAATTCCGCCTCAAGATCTTCGGCCAGCATATCATCTGCCAACAAAGCCAGCGATGCGATCTGAGCGCGTTCCAGACGGTTCAGTAGGAAATCCTCGCGGAACCGGGCTATCGACGGGACAAAGATCAGGATTTCGGCCAACATAACGAAGACCGTCGTCAGGATCAGAAATCGGCCCGACAGCGAGTTCAATTTACGCTCCTTTACAGGTCAGGGAATCCAACGCTGAACAAACCTGACCACACGTTTAACTGTCTGATTCTCAAACAGCCTTGGAGAGAAATAAGCGCCAGCAACGCGTTTGTTAAGCTCTCCGATTGTCGGATAGGGTGAAACCATAGCAGCTATCTGCCCCATCTTCAGATTATTGGCCAAAGCCAGCGACCACATGTTTATCAACTCGCCCGCCTGATGGCCCACAATCGTGGCGCCGACGGGCCTGCCCTTCACCACCATGACCTTTATGAACCCTTTGGTTTTGCGCTCGGCCAAAGCGCGGTCATTGTGGTGAAAATCAAAGCGCGCAACCTCCAGCCTGTCGCCATGCCGGTCGCGGGCCTGAGCTTCGGTCAGACCTACCTGTGCCAGTTCAGGATCGGTGAACGTTGCCCATGGGATATGCGCCGTTTTCGCCCTGGTGGGCAGGCCGAACAAGGCGGATCGAATGATGATACCCGCATGATACCCGGCAACATGGGTGAATTGCAGCCCCCCCACGACATCGCCAATCGCATAGACCCGGCGGTTTGACGTCCGCAAGCTGTCATCCGTCTTGATTCCGGTTCTGGTGCGGTCAATTCCCGCCGCAGTCAGGTTCAGACGCTCGATATTGGCCTTGCGCCCTACGGCGATCAAAAGGTGAGAGCCCCGGTGAATATCGCCGTTCTCGGTCACGACCTCCACAACGCCATCCTTTCCGCGAATCTGGGCCACCACGGCGTTTTCGTGGATCACGACACCTTCACTGCGCAAAGCCTCCAGCACAATGGACGCGGCCTCGGGGTCGTCTTTGCCCAACGCCCTCTGCCCTTCAACGACTGTTACCTTGCTGCCCAACCGGACATGAGCCTGCGCCATTTCCATACCCACCGGACCACCGCCAATGATCAGCAGGTGTTCCGGACGCTCGCGCAGGTCGAAGATGGTTTCGTTTGTTTGATAAGGTACAGTGTCCAGACCAGGGATTGGCGGAACCATTGGCGACGACCCGGTCGCAATCACGATCCGGCGCGCGGTGATGACATGATCTCCGGCCTGCACTTTGGTCGGGGAGATAAAGCTGCCATATTCGCGGATCACTTTGACACCCAAACCTTCGAAGCGCTCCTGGCTGTCCATCGGTTCGATCTGGGCAATCACATCTCGCACATGATCCTTCGCCGCTGCATAGTCGATCTGAGGGTTTACATCGGCCACGCCAAACGCGGCGGAATGCGCCTGACCAAAGGCCGCTTTGCCGCTTGCGATCAGCGCTTTCGACGGGACGCAGCCGAAGTTCAGGCAGTCGCCACCCATCTTGTGCCCTTCCAGAAGGATCACCTTCGCACCCATCTGGCTGGCACCGGCCGCAACCGATAACCCACCGGACCCGGCCCCAATGACCAGGATATCTGTCTTGAGGTGTTGCATGGGTCAGGCGTCCTTTCCGCCACGCAGGGACTTGATGACAATCGACAAAGCAGCCAGCACACACAAGCCGACAATGGGGCCAATGACGAAGGGTTCCCACAACAAAGAAACGTCCGGTGTTTCGCCACGGTCGAACACACCGCCCAGCCCAACGCCGATCCAGGTGTAAACGATACCCCCCGGAATAATGCCCAGCGCCGTCGTGATCAGAAAATTGCGAAATTTGACGCCCACCAGCGCAGGCACCAGATTGGCCACAAAGAACGGCACAACCGGGACAAGCCGCAGCAGGAACAGCACCGAGATTTCGTTCTCGCGCAACCTGTCTTTCAGCTTCCCAATCGTCCCCTTTGAGGCATCCAGCCGGGCCGTCAAAACATTGCCCAACCCCCAGCGGGCGGCCAAAAAGATGGCCGATGCGCCAATAGTGGCCGAAAATACATTGAACACCGTTCCGGCAAACAGTCCAAACAGGAACCCGCCGGTCATCGAGGCGACAGCAGCCCCGGGCAGCGAAAACGCGACGATTACGATATAGACGGCAACGAACCCGGCCACCATGGCCCAATAGTTTGCGTCCCGCCACGCCAGCAACGCTTCGCGGTTGTCTCGCAGGGTTTCGAAAGTCAGGTAATCACCCAGCGTGAAAAACCCCACCGCGGCGACACCGAGAATCACCAGCAAGGGGATATGACGCGCCAACCCGTTTCGTGGAGCGTGGCTTGTTTCGGACATCTGGCCTTCCGGTTCTTCTTGCTTCATCTTACGCCCAACATGCGCTGCTTGCGCTTTCGGCAACAGGGGGTTCACGGGGCCTTGATCTATGTGGCCGCGAACGTGACAGTTTCAGACGATAATCGACCGATTTGAAATCTTTTCTGCATCCGGTTTACAGAATTGTTGCAAAAGCCGCGAAAACCGGACCGTTGGGGTTTGACTTACACTTCGCTTGGCAGTAGAGGACGGGCTTCGAACACTAGGGCCAGGCGAATCCGCGCCGCACCCGACCGCTATAGATTGGAGACGGAGCGATGAAACGCACCTATCAGCCTTCGAACCTGGTTCGCAAACGCCGCCACGGTTTCCGCGCGCGCATGGCCACCAAAGCCGGCCGCAAGATCCTGAACGCACGCCGCGCCCGCGGCCGCAAATCGCTGAGCGCGTAAAACCGCCCACCGATCAGGGTATGAACATGACGCCGCCGGAGGCCCCTGAGGATGGTAAGAACCACCCCGGGAATACGCCCCCGGCGGCTTCTGTTTGTCTACCCACATCCCTGACGATCCTGAAAAAAAGAGCCGATTTCCTGAAAGCCGCCCGCGCGCGCAGGCAGGGAACGTCTTCGATGATGGTGCAGGCCCGCAGACGCGCTCCGGATGAAGCGGTGGGGCTGCGCGTTGGCTTTACCTGCTCAAAGAAAGTCGGCAATGCCGTGGCCCGCAATCGTGCCAAGCGCCGCCTGAGAGAAGTCGCACGGGCCGTCTTGCCTGTGTATGGTCTTGAAGGTTGGGACTATGTGCTGATCGGGCGGGCTGATGTAACCGCCGATCTTCCTTATGACGTCCTGCTGAGCGACTTGCGGTATGCGCTTCGCAAAGTGCATGCGGATCGCAAATGACCTTTCTGTCCCATATCGTCGCCCTGCCCGTTCGCGCGTACCGGCTGATTTTCAGCCCCTGGGTTGGTTTCAACTGCCGCTATCAGCCCACATGCTCGGCCTATGCACTGGAAGCATTGGAAAAACATGGCGCGATCCGAGGATCGTGGCTGGCTGCGCACCGGATTTGCCGGTGCCACCCCTGGGGCGGTGACGGTTACGATCCGGTGCCCGACAATGCCGACCCTTAAGTCAACGCCAGGTTGCCGCGGTCGGTGAAGCTGCGGGTCGGAATGACCTCTCGGTCCAGTTTCCCCATCAACGTATGGTGCAGGTCTTCGAAAAACCGGGGCGAATCAAAATACCAATTGTGTGTCGCCGAAGGCCCATCCCCGTATTCATCGCGGGTATTCTTGAAATGGGACCCGCAATACAGATTAACCGCTTTCTCAGGCCGGTCGTTTGGCATTCCGACACGGCCCAGTCGGCGCGATACTCCGACACGCTTGACCTCTGAAATCGACAAAACCTCGTCAAAGGGGCTGTAATAGCATGTCAGCCTGGTACAACGTCGCATCAGAGAGGAGGTCTTGGAACTGCCGTCGCGGAACGATTTCGCGGATACATCCGCCGCGACAAACGCGATCTGGCTGGTCATCCAGCTGTGTTGCGCGGTTTCATGGTCGTCATCGGCATAATCCATGGCTTCGCGTACCAAGAACGTGCCCATGGAATGCGCCAGAACATGGACGTTATACCGGCAATCCGCGGTCTGCATCCGGGACAGCCGCGTGATCCCGTGACTGAACAATTTTTCTGCCGCACGCCGCGCGTCAGCCCGGTCAACGTTATAGCCCAGAACCGATCCATCGCTTGGCCAATCATAGCTAATGACCACACCGTTAAAGCCATGCGCCTCAAGACCGGTGCGAATTTTGCGGTGACGTTCCAGCATCTGATATTGCTCGGTATTGAACCCGTGCACGAAGACGACAATATGCCCATTCTCGGTAGCCGTCGCCCCGGCTTCGGCCTGAAGCCGGCTTATCCATTGAGACTGCGGTATTTCATGCTGCCGTGCCGGTTGCCCGACATTTCCCGGAATAGCCAGATATCGCGCGGCACCCATCTTGTTTGAATAGTGATCGCCGCTGCGGGCGCGGACCGAAAAGAAGTAGTCCATAATATACCTCCTGAAAAATACGCGCAGGGTAACACGGGTGCAACTACGCTCCAAACGCGGTTGATCCTGCTTCTACGCCTTGCCCGGGCCTTCGGTCCGCTGTAACCACGGCGCATGTTTGATGATGCAGACGATATCCACCCGCTGTTTGCCGGCGCGCCCTCGACAACCGAGTTCAAGAAGCTGCGCAAACGCATTGTGCGCCAGACCCGTGAAGCGATCGAGCAATACGGGATGGTGGCTCCGTCCGCCCACGACAAGGATGGCAAGCCGCCCCGCTGGCTGGTCTGTCTTTCCGGTGGCAAGGACAGCTATACATTGCTGGCTGTTCTCTACGAGCTCAAATGGCGAGGCCTGTTGCCTGTCGATCTGCTGGCCTGCAATCTGGATCAGGGCCAGCCGGGCTTTCCGGCCACGGTCCTGCCCGAGTTTCTGGGTCGAATGGACGTACCGCATCGGGTCGAATATCAGGACACATACTCCGTTGTGATGGACAAGGTTCCGCAGGGCCGGACCTATTGCGCCCTGTGTTCCCGTTTGCGCCGTGGCAACCTCTATCGCATCGCGCGCGAGGAGGGATGCTCGGCGGTCGTCCTGGGGCATCACCGCGACGATATCCTTGAGACGTTTTTCATGAACCTGTTCCACGGCGGCCGCCTGGCCACGATGCCGCCAAAACTGGTGAATGAAGAAGGCGATCTTTTTGTATTCCGCCCGCTCGCCCATGTCGCCGAAGCCGATTGCGAGAAATTTGCAAAGGCGATGCAATACCCGATCATTCCCTGTGACCTGTGCGGCAGTCAGGATGGGTTGCAGCGCCAGCAGGTCAAACAGATTCTGGATCAATGGGAAAAGAACAGCCCGGGTCGGCGACAGGTTATGTTCCGAGCGTTAACAAATGCGCGGCCATCGCACCTTCTGGATGGAAAGCTATTTGATTTCATTAACCTTTCGCTAAATTCCAACGAAAATTCCGGGAATTTGGAAGAGATTCCGCTTCTGCGTTAACGACTGACTCAGACTGGTTTCATAGGCTTTGCCTTGTGCAGATCATGCCCAAGGCCAGAAAGCTGATGCGGAACCATCCCCTTACCGACCGTTTTGTCCATTCGTTGAAAACCGTTCTGGGCGGCCCAGCCGCGCTGGCCTTTGTTCCGGCGCTTTGTCTGAGTGCATTCTGGATTGGGGGTGAACAGGCCCTGGTTGCACTGGCCCTGGTTTTGCCTCTGATCGTCGCAGGCATCAATGCGTTCGCAGCCAATCCGTCGCGTAAGGGGCTTTGGCGTCCCGGCGGTCTGCTGTCAAAGGACCAGTTTGAGACAGTTTTGGAGAAGGTATTTGCCGACGCCCGCCTGAAGGGGGAAAACTCGGCCTGTTTCGCGGTGGTTCTGGATGACTTTACGCAATTGCTTGATCTGCACGGACAGGCGGCGGCAAACCACGTTGCACAGCAATTCTGCTCGCGCGTTTTGTCCATGATCCGCTCAAATGATTGCGCAACCCGGATGGGTGGAAACAGGATGATGGTTGTTCTGCACCCGGCACGGCAACTGGATTTGGAAGCTTGTATTCAGATGTCGGGCCGTATGCAAAACGCCGTAGAAGATCCCATCATGCTGAATGGCACCGGCGTATATATGTCCTGTTCCATTGGCTTTTGCCTGAGCAGCAATATCACTGACGGCTCTGCAATCGATTGGCAGGAGGCCGCAAATAACGCCCTTTTGGAGGCACAACAAAACGGGCCATCCACGATTCGCGCTTTTTCCTCTCAGACGCGCAGACGGGCACAGGTCAGGATCAACTTGCGCAAAGAATTCGAAGCGGCGCTGGACAGCGGTGAGATCCGTCCATGGTTTCAACCCCAGATCTCAACCGATACCGGGCGTATCAGCGGGTTTGAGGCTCTGGCCCGCTGGGAACATCCGAAAAAAGGGGTTCTTGCCCCCAATGTGTTCCTGCCCTTTGCCGAACAGGCCGAACTGATGGACCGGTTGGGTCAGGCCATGCGGCATCATTCCTTTTCCGCAATGCGCGACTGGGATCGGTCCATGCTGTCGGTGCCGCGCATCGGGATCAACTTTTCATCTGACGAACTGCGCAATCCGGGCCTGATCGACCGTCTGAAATGGGAACTGGATCAATTCGATCTGACCCCTGACAGGTTGGCGGTCGAGGTGTTGGAGACCGTGTTCTCCAGACGGCCCGACGATGTCATCACCCGCAACGTCACCGGGCTTGCCGCAATGGGGTGCTGTATTGATCTGGACGATTTCGGGACAGGACATGCCTCGATCGGTTCCATCAAACGGTTCAACGTGTCGCGCATCAAGATCGACAGATCATTTGTTGCCAAAGCGGATCTGGACCCAAGCCAGCAACAGCTTGCCAGCGCCATTCTGATGATGGCAGAACGTTTGCATCTGGAAACTCTGGCCGAAGGTGTCGAAACGCCGGGTGAGCACGCTTTGATGGCCCAACTGGGTTGCGATCATGTTCAGGGGTTTGGCATCGGCAAGCCCATACCATTCGAAAAAACCAAGGATTGGATCACGTCTTACCGCAACAAGGTCGACGGTGTTCCCAAAATCGGGCGGAAAACGCGGTAGGGAACCGGAAATCGCGACAAAGAAGACCCCTCCGTGACGAAATGACGGGCGATTCCGCTTGACCTTTGGGTCTGCACTCTGTTGAACCCTGCGGGTGTCTTTCACTGCTCAAGGTGGCTGTCCCCGATGGACGATCAGAACAAGAACCTTATCCTCGCAACCGCGCTCAGCTTTCTCGTGATCCTGGTCTGGTTCGTGCTGTTCCCCCCTCCGGAACAGACGACAACCCCGGATCAGGTTGAAGCAACCAGCGTCGAAGGCAGTGAGGTTCAGACGCCCAGTGCGGCCGACACCAGCACTGTCGGAGAGGCAACCGCGGCAGCTGCCGAAGCTGAACCCGAGGCCGAAGCGCCCCGCATCAATATCGACACGCCCCGCCTGACCGGTAGCCTGTCCCTTGCTGGCGGTCGGATCGACGAGCTGTCATTGAAAGACTACAAGGTCTCGCTGGCCGAGGATTCTCCGATTGTCGAGTTGTTGTCGCCAGTCGGATCGCAATCCGCCTATTACGCCCTCTATGGCTGGGCTCCTGGCGCGGGCCTGACCGGTGCAGATGTTCCCGGACCAAATACCATCTGGACGCTTGAGCAGGGTGAAACCCTGGGTGTTGACACACCTGTGACGCTGGCCTGGGAAAACGGCAATGGACTGACGTTCCACCGCACCATCGCGGTTGACGAGAACTATATGTTCACGGTCACGCAATCTGTCGAAAACGCCACCGGGGTTGAAATTGGATTGGCACCTTATGGCATTCTTGCGCGCCACGGCATTGGCGAAGACGGGGACCTGCCGGACCTGAAGAACTTCTTCATTCTGCATGAGGGTGTGATCGGTATGGCCGACGGCACTCTGACCGAAGTGGATTATGGCGACGTTCGTGATTTCGATATCGACCCGGACGAGCGCGCTCAGGCCGAGGTGTTTCAGGTCAAGGAAAACGGCTGGATCGGGTTCACTGATCACTTCTGGATGACCACGCTGATCCCGGAACCCGGTTTTGCGTTCAAGGCGGCTGCCAAATACGACTCGCGTCGCAAGATTTACCAGACAGAAACGGTACTTCCGACGCTGACCGTGGCGCCGGGTGCGACCGAGCAGGTGACAACGCAGCTGTTTGCCGGCGCAAAAGAGTGGGAGACCATCCGCGAATACCAGGCTGACGGTGTGCAGAAATTCATCGACAGCATCGACTGGGGCTGGTTCTTCTTCCTGACCAAGCCGATTTTCTGGCTGCTGCACAACATTCATGCGCTGATCGGCAATATGGGTTGGTCCATTATCGGCCTGACGCTGATCATCAAGGCAATCCTGTTCCCGCTGGCCTTCAAATCCTACGTCTCGATGGCGAAGATGAAGGAACTACAGCCGCAGATGGAAGCCCTGAAGGAAGCCGCGGGCGACGACCGCCAGAAGATGCAGCAGGGTATGATGGAGCTGTACAAGAAGGAAAAGGTGAACCCCGCTGCCGGTTGTTTGCCGATCCTGTTGCAGATCCCGATCTTCTTTTCACTGTACAAGGTGATCTTCGTCACAATCGAACTGCGTCAGGCACCGTGGTTTGGCCCCTTCCAGGACCTGAGCGCACCTGACCCGACCTCGATCATGAACCTCTTTGGCTTGCTGCCCTGGGCTGGCCCGCAGCCGGACACCCTGATGGCGCTGATCTTTATCGGTATTCTGCCGCTGCTGCTGGGGATCTCGATGTGGCTGCAACAGAAACTGAACCCGGCACCAACCGATGCCACACAAGCGATGATCTTCGCGTGGATGCCGTGGGTCTTCATGTTCATGCTGGGCGGCTTTGCCAGCGGTCTGGTCGTGTACTGGATTGCGAACAACACGATCACATTTACGCAGCAATATCTGATCATGCGTAGTCAGGGGTATACGCCGGATGTGTTCGGAAACATCAAATCCGGATTTAAGCGATTGCCGAACACGGACAAGAAATGAGCGGAACAGTTTCAGGCCTTTGGCGTCACCCGATCAAAAGCCATGGGCGCGAAGCCCTGAGCCAGATTACCCTCAACCCCGGGCAGACCATGCCCGGGGATCGCGTTTGGGCCGTTGCCCATGAAGCGGCCAAGACCGACGGAACGGAATGGGCCCCATGTGTAAATTTCAGCCGCGGTTCAAAAGCCCCCAAGCTTATGGCGATTTGGGCGAAACTGGACGGCGAGCAGGTCACGTTGCGCCACCCGGACCGCCCGGATCTGAGCTTTCACCCCGACACGGAGCACTCGGTTTTCCTGAACTGGGTAAAACCGCTTATGCCCTCGGATCGCGCTGCGTCCGCCCGAATTGTCCGGGTGCCCGGGCGCGGCATGACCGATACCGATTTCCCGTCAATCAGCCTGTGCAACATGGCCTCTCATCGCGCTGTTGAACAAAAGCTGGGCCAGTCTTTATCTGCGGCACGGTGGCGGGGAAACATCTGGTTCGAAGGCCTGCCTGAGTGGGATGAATTCGACTGGCTGGGCCGTGACCTTCGCATTGGCGAAACCGTACTCCGGGTTCGCGAGCGTATCATTCGCTGTCTGGCCACCACTGCAAATCCGGAAACCGGCGAACGCGACGCGGATACTCTGGGCGCGCTGAACAGCTGGGATCATCAGGATTTCGGTGTCTATGCAGAAGTCATTCAGGGTGGTGAAATCCGCCTGAATGATACGCTGGAGTTGCTATGACCACGCTTCCGTTTCCGCTGGCCGAAGAGCCGGATGACTTCGCCAAAGAACGCGGTCGCAAACTGTTTGCCGGCCCGTCTGAATTTATCAAAGGCGTGGTCGCCATGACGGGCCTGCCCGCCCCTGACCGGTTGGAGGTTTGCTTTGCCGGGCGCTCGAATGTCGGCAAATCCAGCCTGATCAACGCGCTAACCGGAACCAAGGGTCTGGCGCGTGCCTCGAACACACCTGGCCGTACGCAAGAAATCAACTTCTTCACGCAAGGCCCGGACCTCTATCTGGTCGACCTGCCGGGCTATGGGTATGCCAATGCACCGGTTAACGTGGTGGAAAAATGGCAGAAGCTTCTCAAGCAATACCTGAGCGGTCGCCAGACGCTGCGCCGTGCCTTTGTCCTGATTGATGCGCGCCACGGGGTTAAACCGGTCGACGCTGAAATCATGAAATTGCTGGATACCAGTGCCGTGACCTTTCAATGCGTTCTCACCAAGGCCGACAAGGTCAAGGCCAACGAGCGCGAGAAGGTTCTGGAACAAACCCGTGCGGCTTTGTCCAAACATCCCGCAGCATTCCCGGAAATCGTCCTGACCTCGTCCGAAAAAGGCGACGGGATTCCGACCCTGCGCTCGATCATTGCGCATCTGGAATAGCTTCGCCCTTGGCAGCGCGGTGCAAAGGCCCTAACACGGACGGTCAGAGGGACCCTAGCAATGAAGACACGTGACATGAACCGGGACTGGATCGCCACCGCAGCAACCCTGAACAGCGCATTGCCCTATCTGCAGCGCTATGATGGGGCCATCGTCGTCATAAAGCTGGGCGGGCATGCCATGGGCAGTGACGAGGCGATGGAGAGCTTTGCCCGCGATGTCGTCTTGATGCGGCAGGTCGGCGTGAACCCGGTTGTCGTGCATGGCGGTGGTCCGATGATCAACGCGATGCTGAACAAGCTTGATATCCAGTCCGACTTTGTGAACGGCAAGCGCGTGACCGACACGGCAACCGTCGAAGTTGTCGAGATGGTTCTGTCTGGCCTGGTGAACAAGCGCATCGTTCAGGCTATCAATGGACAGGGCGGTTCGGCCGTGGGTCTGTCGGGCAAGGATGCAAACCTGATGATCTGCGACCAGACGGATGCGTCTCTGGGTTATGTCGGCACCCCGTCCGAGATGAACCCGAAAGTCCTGCATGATCTGTTCTCACATGATGTGATCCCGGTCATCGCCCCTCTGGGCGCGGGCCGTGAGGGTGAAACGTTCAACGTGAACGGCGATACGGCTGCCGGGGCGATTGCCTCGGCATTGAAAGCTGACCGCCTTCTGCTGCTGACTGATGTCTCGGGCGTCAAGAACGCGGCGGGCGATGTGGTGACCGAGCTGAAAGCCGGCCAGATCCGCGAGATGACCCGCGAAGGCACCATCGCGGGCGGTATGATCCCCAAGACCGAAACGGCCCTCGATGCCCTGCACAGCGGCGTTCGGGCCGTCGTGATACTTGACGGGCGCGCGCCAAATGCGGTTCTGCTTGAACTGTTCACGGAACATGGCGCCGGGTCGCTGATACGGCCAGACTGATCGCAGCAACAGCCGAGGGAAGATGACAGACCTTGCGCAACCTTCCTCAGTTCCGGATGCGGCAACCTATGGCCGCGTAGAACACGCGGCGCGTCAGGCGGGGTTGATTGTCATGGGTGCGCTGCATCCTCATCGCGTGGCGGCCCGGCAACTTGACACTGGCACGTTGATCTTGCTGGGCGCAGGCTCTGATTTCTGGTCTGCTCTGAAAGCCTCGCCCGAATGGCGGGGGCCTGATCCAGTAGACCGCTGGTCAACCAGAATCGTCGGCCAGATGGCACATGCGTTCGGTGCACAGGCCTATTTCCCCTTTGGTGGTCCGCCCTATGCGCCTTTCATCGACTGGGCCCTGAAATCGGGACGCACCTTCAGCAGCCCGGTGGGGGCTTTGGTACATGACACGGTCGGTATGATGATCTCATATCGCGGCGCACTGCATTTCGCCCATGAGTTTGCCATCCCAGAAACACCCGGCGTTTCCCCCTGTAACACCTGCGCCGCTCCGTGCACGACGGCCTGCCCTGTCGGCGCGCTGAACGCGCAAAACTTCTATGACCTTGCAGCCTGCCACGACCATCTTGATACCACTGAGGGTCAAACCTGCATGACAGGCGGCTGTCTGGCCCGCCTCGCCTGCCCGCTCAGCGCGGGCGCAGGGCGCGACCCCGAACAATCAGCCCATCATATGAGGGCTTTTCACCCGTCATGACCCGCACTCTGATCCTGACGCGTCACGCCAAATCCAGCTGGGATAACCCAGGACTTGGCGATCATGAACGCCCCCTGAGCAAGCGTGGGCGCAGGTCAGCCCCGGCCATTGGTGCATGGCTGCGCGATAACGGCTGGCTGCCGGATGAAGTGCTAAGCTCGACGTCAACCCGCACTCGCGAGACATGGGACCGGATGGGGTTAACGGCCGATAAGGTCCGCTTTCACAATGTGCTCTACCACGCCGGCGCCGAAGACATGTTGCGCGAGTTAGCAGGTGCCACGGAACCGACTGTTTTGATGCTGGGCCATAACCCCGGAATCGCCGAATTCGCCAACCGCCTTGTGCAACGGCCACCGGATCACATGCGCTTTTTCGATTATCCGACTTGTGCAACCACTGTGATGACATTCAACGCCGACAGCTGGTCGGACGTGCGATGGCATATGGGCACCGTGCTGGGCTTCACCACCGCGCGAGAGTTGCTGGAATAGAAAAAGGCGGGGCAAAACCCCGCCTTTCCACCATCTTGAGCCGTTCAGTGTCCCAGAATCTGGCTGAGGAACAGTTTGGTCCGCTCGCTTTGCGGATTATTGAAGAACTCTTCCGGTTCGTTCTGTTCCACGATCTGGCCCGCATCCATAAAGATCACGCGGTTGGCAACCTGACGGGCAAAGCCCATCTCGTGCGTCACGCACAGCATGGTCATGCCTTCCTCGGCCAGCTCGATCATGGTGTCGAGCACTTCTTTGATCATCTCGGGGTCCAACGCCGATGTCGGTTCATCGAACAACATGATCCGCGGCATCATGCACAGCGAGCGGGCAATTGCCACACGCTGCTGCTGACCACCCGAAAGCTGACCAGGATACTTGTCGGCCTGCTCGGGAATTTTCACCTTTTCAAGGAAATGCATCGCGCGCTCTTCGGCCTCTTTCTTAGGCGTCTTGCGCACCCAGATCGGGGCCAGCGTGCAGTTCTCCAAAATGGTCAGGTGCGGGAACAGGTTGAAGTGCTGGAACACCATGCCAACCTCGGACCGGATCTTGTCGATGTTCTTGAGGTCATTCGACAGCTCGGTCCCATCCACGATGATCGTGCCCTGCTGGTGTTCCTCCAGCGCGTTCAGGCAGCGGATCAGGGTGGATTTCCCTGACCCGGACGGACCCGCAATAACAATCCGCTCGCCCTGATTGACGGTCAGATTGATGTCGCGCAGCACGTGAAAGGAACCGTACCACTTGTTCATGTTGGTGATTTCGATGGCGACCTCGTCGCTCACCTGCATTTTGGAACGGTCGATTTCGCGGTCAATTGCAAGTTCAGACATGTGTTGAACTCCTTAACGGTGGCCAGTCTGAAGCTTGCGCTCCAGATACATGGAATAACGGGACATAGAGAAGCAGACGATGAAGAACAGGAACGCGATGAACGCGAACAGTTCCCAATAGATGCCGTTCCAGGCTGTGTCGGCGCGGATAGCAGATGCCAATCCGATCACGTCGAACAACCCGATAATCGACACCAGCGTCGTATCCTTGAAGATCCCGATGAATGTGCTCACGATGCCCGGAATTGAGATTTTCAGGGCTTGCGGCATGATGATCAGCCTTTGCGCCTGCCAGTAGTTCAGGCCCAGACTGTCGGCGCCTTCGTACTGTCCTCGTGGCAGGGCAGCCAGACCACCCCGGATCACCTCGGCCATGTAAGCCGCCGAGAACAGGGTCATCATGATCATCACCCGCAGGATGATGTCAAAGTTGGTGCCCGGTGGCAGGAACAGGTTCAGAAGCAGCGACGCCACGAACAACAAGGTGATCAGCGGCACACCGCGAATGAACTCGATAAAGCCCACGCACAGGTATTTGACGATCAGCAGGTCCGACTGACGCCCCAGCGCCAGAACGATACCGATCGGAAGTGAGACACCAATGGCCACAACGCCCAGCAGGATCGCCAGCATGAAACCACCGAACTGACGGCTTTCAACAGCTTCGATGCCAATCGGCAGAACCGAGTCCATCGCGCCCGTGAAATAGCTGGATAGCACCAGCCACCAGATCACTGCGGCAACGACCGCACCGATCATACCCACCAGTTCACTCACCTGTTTGCTGAGAACCGAATACGCAAACCAACCGACGACAAACCCAAGCGCGGCCGAGATTGGCCCCCAGATGGTTCCGCCCCACATCAGGAACGGCATCAGGAACGGGTAGATTGCCGTGAAGATCAGCATCTTGGTTGGGACGCGGTCCGAATACAGAACCGGCGCCAATGCGACCAGCAACAGAACCAGCGCTAGGATCGGTCTCCAGTACAGATGGCTTGGATAGAAGCCGAACAGCAACTGTAACCAACGGTCATTGATAACCGCCCAGCAGGCGTGCCCATGGGTCGACCCCCAGGTGGCCATCATAATCTCGCGGCACTCGTTGAGAGAGTCGGCATTCCACACGGACTGGAAAATCCATGGCAGAACACCTGACAGCACGTAGTAGATCGCATAAAGCGAAACCACCGTCAGGATCGTGTTAAACCAACTTGAGAACAGGTTGTGCTTGACCCATCCCAGCGCACCGACCTCGGAAGCAGGCGGTGCCTGCTCGGGCAGCATTTCCGTGCGGACAAATGAAACATCACTCATATTACCGCTCCACCAGTTTTACACGGTTGTTGTACCAGTTCATCACCCCTGAGATGCTCAGCGAGATGGACAGATAGACCAGCATCAACAGCAGAACACATTCCAGCTCGCGACCGGTCTGGTTCATGGTGATGCCGCCAAGGGTCCCCGTGATGTCCATATACCCGACCGCGATCGCCAGTGACGAGTTCTTGGTCAGGTTCAGATAGTTCGAGATCATGGGCGGAATGATCACCCGCAATGCCTGCGGCAGGATCACAAGGCGCATGGTCCGGCCCGGGCGCAGACCCAGCGCCGATGCGGCTTCGGTTTGGCCTTTTGAGATGGCCAGGATACCCGCACGAACGATCTCGGCGATGAAGGCCGCCGTGTAAAGCGACAAGGCCAGCCACAGCGCGATCAACGAGTTACGCAAATGTGTGCCGCCGGTAAAGTTGAAGCCTTTCAGCTCAGGGAAACCAAGGTGAAACCCCAGGATGGTGAGAAGGACAATCATCGGCACAAACAGAATACCCAGTTGGATGTGCCAGATAGTCGGACGATCACCGGATGCCTCTTGCTTGGCTTGTGCCCAGGCGGACACCTTGCGCATCGCAAAGATGCTGCCACCAAGCACGATCAGAATGGCGATCAGGTCCAGCGAGATATCGAACCGCAGGCTCGACGCACCGAAGATGTGTATATCACCCAGGCTGCGCGAGAACAGGAACTCCGGGATATAGACCCCGCGATTGGTCACCGCGACAGAATCGAACAGATTCATCGTGGCTTCTGGGTTTTCTCCGCGGAACGCCCTTGGTGCTGGCAGGCTTTCGATCAGAATGGCCATGGCCAGAACGATCCACAGCAGCACAGGTACGTTGCGGAACATCTCGACATAGACGGTCATGATCCGCGCAACCAGCCAGTTGTTGGACAGGCGCAGAACACCAACCAAAACACCGACTATCGTTGCTGTGATACAACCAAGAACCGCCACAACCAGCGTGTTCAGCAAGCCGATAAAGGCCGCGCGCAAGTGACTGTCGCGCGAATCGTATTCAAGCAAGCGCTGGTTGATATCGTAACTGGCCGGTTCTGCGAAAAAGCCGAACTCAACCGGTTTTCCAAGCGCTTCGAGGTTTTGGATGGTATTGGAGATGATCCAGGCTGCCAGAAGCATAAAACCAATCATTGCAATGACCTGGATGGTCGCAGATCGGTACCGCGTATCATAAAGGAGCATGGACAGCCGGAACTGCTCCTTCGGCGGGTCAGTGAGAGTCGTCATGACCTATGTATATCCCCGTGCATCCCGTAAATATGTCGGCAGAGTTGATCCCTGCTCAAAACCGTACGGGCGTGATTCTTATGGATGGAAAAAGGGCGCAGGTTGCCCTGCGCCCTTCTCCGTCGATATTAGCGGAACGGCGGCGAGTACAGCAGGCCGCCTTCGGTCCACTGTGCGTTCAGGCCGCGTGCCAGACCAATCGGGGTTTCTTCACCGATGTTCTTGGCAAACACTTCGCCATAGTTGCCGCCGGCTTTGATCGCCTTGGCTGCCCAGTCAGCGTTCAGACCCAGCATCTCGCCCAGGGTGCCTTCGGTACCCAGCAGGCGGTTGATTTCGGGGTTTTCGGTGCCAGCGGCCAGTTCATCGATATTGGCCGAGGTTACGCCCAGCTCTTCAGCCGAGATCAGCGCGTTCAGAGTCCAGCGCACAACGTCGCCCCACTCGTGGTCGCCGTGACGGACCAGCGGGCCCAGCGGCTCTTTCGAGATGATTTCGGGCAGCAGGATGTGATCACCGGGGTTTTCGAATGTGGCGCGGGTTGCCGCCAGACCCGAAGCGTCGGTGGTGTAAACGTCACATGCGCCAGCCAGATACTGCTGCTGTGCTTCGGCGTTGGTTTCGATCGGAACCGGTTCGTAGCTGATGTTGTTCGAACGGAAGAAGTCCGCCAGGTTCAGCTCGGTTGTTGTGCCGGTCTGGATACAAACGGTTGCGCCGTCCAGTTCCTTGGCCGAGCTTACGCCCAGTGCCTTGGGAACCATAAAACCCTGACCGTCATAGTAGTTCACACCGGTGAATTCGAACTTCAGGTCGACGTCGCGGCTGAAGGTCCAGGTGGTGTTACGCGCCAGCATGTCGATCTCGCCCGAGGCCAGAGCGGTAAAACGTGTCTTACCGGTGGTCGGAACGAATTCTACTGCGCTTGCATCGCCCAGAACAGCAGCAGCAACGGCACGGCACAGCGATACGTCAAAGCCCTGCCATTCGCCATTGGCGTCAGGAGCAGCAAAGCCAACCAGACCGGTGGTCACACCACAGTTCAGCTTGCCGCGCGCTTTAACGTCGTCAACGGTCCCTGCCACGGCTGCGCCAGCAGCAAGACCGGCAATCGTTGCCGCGCCCAAGATTACGGATTTTTTCATTTTTACCTCTTCCTGATTTCCCGCCCCATCAGAGGCGGCTCTGCCCGGCAAGTGGATGCCGGATAGGTTACTCCAAAGGTGTCTCCCCTTTAGTGGCACTGAGTTTGGGCGTATTCATAAACAAACGTCAAGGGTCGGATCATCGAAAACGATGGATCAGACCCCAACCAATTTGAACATTTGGCCAAAAATCGGAAAATAAGGATCAAACCGACATATCAAAGAAGCGTTTAGCATGCAGAAATGCGGCTTTCTTCGTTTCGGCAACCGCATGGGCCTCGTCATCGTGACCCCATTGTTCGATCTGCCAGGTTTCGTCCAACCTCGAAATGCGCCATATTTCGGCCGGTTCGCGCCAATCCATGGCCGCCGCAAACCCGAGAATCAATGACCCTGACAAGCTGACCAGATCGTGGAACGCCGCCAGTTGAAACGCATCCAGCGCATGGACGCGAGCACGCAGCGCCGACAGGGCAGCGGCAGATTGCGGTTTGTGCAGCACACCGACAACTGGCCGCAAGCGAGCAGACAGTGCGACCTCGGCCCAATCCAGTGCCGGATCCCATTCGGCGCTTTGACGTTCCTGCAACTCTGTTGGATGTGTCGCTCGATAGCACAGCAGATCAGAATCGCCGTAATCCGCAAGCATATCGGCAACTTCCCCGTGCTGGGACCGAACCTTGTCGATTGCCGCATTCGCCGATCGGGTGCATGGCATCGTCGACGGATCTACCTCACTCTGCTGGGCATCCCATTCCGCTGTAACCGCTTCGGCCATGGCGCGGGTCGGCAGGATCAACGCTGCTTTGGCAGGGGTCTTGACGCGGCGGCCATCCAGTTCAACCGTAAACCCACCTTCAACATCGATGGTCCGGCTGTCTTTCCAGAAGCGTTTCGGTTTCCAGTCACTCATGTTTCAGTTCCATATCCCGGCCAGCGCAGTGGGCAACTGGTCAAAGGTCTCAATCATGCAGGTGGCCGAGGTCAAAGCAGACCGATCATGGTACCCCCATGCCACGCCGATGCCGCGCACCCCGGCAGCGGCGGCCATGTCCATGTCATAGCTTGTATCGCCGACCATCACCGCGCAGTCGGATTCGACACCGGTCTCGGCCAACGCGGCCTGCACCATGGAAGGATGCGGTTTCGACGGATGGTGGTCGGCGACCTGCCGGGTGACGAAGTAGCGCTCAAGCCCATGTACTTCGATCAACGCATCAAGTCCGCGCTGGGATTTGCCGGTTGCCACCCCAAGAAGCACTTCGGGCACGGCGTGCAAAGCTTCAATCGCCTCTCTCGCACCGGGATAGAGCGGAGAGCTGGCCGCGCCCAAATCCAAGCGATGCGCATGATAAGCTTCCTTGTACCCTTCAACTAGATCGTTCTGGACCGAGGAAGGTTGGTCCGGCACCAACCGTGCGATTGCATGTGGCAGGGACAGCCCGACAATGGACAGGATCACCTCTCGCGTCGGTACAGGGACCGAAGCGGCCTGAAAGCTGGTGGTCATGGCGTGAACGATACTGCCCTGACTGTCGACCAGAGTGCCATCGACATCAAACAAAACCAGCCGCAGCGGTGCGCTCATTGCAGCGCCTCAAACGGGTCGTCGGCGGCCAGATCCTCGGTCCAGCCGAAGGTGTCCCAGCTGTGTTTCATATGTTCCGGCAAGGGCGCAGTCACCGTTACCGGTTTGCGCGTTATCGGATGCAGGAATGACAGTCGCCGCGCGTGCAGATGCAGCTTTTTGCTGATGATCCCACCCAGTTGCGCGCCCCAGCCATCACCCAGGTTTTCCTGCCCCGAGCCACCATATTTGCCGTCGCCGATGATCGGATGACCGATCGCTGCCATATGCGCGCGCAGTTGGTGGGTGCGGCCCGTGATTGGCTCCATCGCCACCCAAGCGGCGCGCCCGGCCACCCGGTAGAGGGTCGCATAATGTGTATGTGCCCGTTTCGCACCGGGGGTGCTGTCGATCTCGTTCATATGGACGGGGATCATCTTTTCACCCTCGCCGTGGGCGCCATGACCAGCTGCTTTCACAAGACCCGTCTTGATTTCACCCAGATATGGCGTGGGAACACCTGCAACCAGCGCCCAGTAAATCTTGCGCGTGTCGCGGTGGCGGAAAGCGGCTGTCAGCCCCTTTGCGGCTTCGCGCGTGCGGGCCAGCAGCAGAACTCCTGACGTGTCCTTGTCCAGGCGGTGAACCAGACGCGGGTTTTCGTCATACCCAAACCGCAACGCCTCGGACAGGCTGTCGACATGCCGGGTCTGCCCGCTGCCGCCCTGTACCGGCAGGCCCTGCGGTTTGTTCAGGGCCAGAATGTGATCATCACGGTAGATCACGCAGGACTGGATCATCTTGGCATCCGCATCCGAGATACGATGCTTGACCTCAACCGGTTTGTGATCAGGCCCCGGCAACGGCGGCACACGAACCACCTGACCGACCTCCAATCGGGTCGAGGCCTTGGCCCGGCTGCCATCCACGCGCAGTTCTCCCTTGCGGCACATCTTTTCGATGCGGCCCTGGCTGACATGCGGGAACAGGCGGCGCAACCAGCGGTCCACACGCTGATCGCCGTCCCCTTCAGCGACTGTAATCATCTGTACGCCACTCATGCCATTGCCCCTTGCGCCGCGCGGGTGATCCGCCCGGATTGCGTCTTTGTCCGTGTCCCAGAAATCATGGGGGTCTCTCGCGCGCAACGCGGCAAGAGTCAAGGTATCAGACAGGAACCTTTGGCGTTCGAGGGGGCTCAGCACCGCCCGCCACTCCTCGGCGCGGTCAATACATTCCCAGCCAGTCTAGCTGTTGCGCTGGGTCCGAAGCTTGGCGAAGTAATCGAGGCGCTTTTTCAGCTCACGCTCGAACCCGCGCTCGACCGGTTGATACAGAACCGGGCGTTTCATTGTTTCGGGAAAATAGTTCTGACCGGAAAACCCGTCTTCGGCGTCATGGTCATACGCATAGCCAGCACCATATCCTTGATCCTTCATCAGTGATGTGGGGGCATTCAGGATATGTTTGGGCGGTGGCTCGCTGCCTGATTGCTTGGCCAGCCGCATCGCTGCCTTATAGCCGACATAAGCACCGTTGGATTTCGGGGCCAGGGCCAGATAGACCAGCGCCTGCGCCAGCGCCAGCTCACCTTCGGGGGAGCCGAGCCGCTCATACGTTTCCCAGGATTGCAGGCAGATGGCCTGCGCCTGCGGGTCGGCCAGACCGATATCCTCGACCGCCATCCGTGTGATCCGACGCGCCAGATAGCGCGGGTCTTCGCCCCCTGTCAGCATTCGCGCAAACCAGTACAGCGCCGCGTCCGGGTCGGACCCGCGCACCGATTTGTGCAGGGCTGAAATCAGGTTGTAATGTTCATCGCCCGACTTGTCATATTTCGCCGCCCGCCGCATCAGCCGCGTCGACAGCGCGTCCGTGTCCAGTGGCGCATCCACCTTCCAGGCCGAGACCTGTTCGATCAGGTTCAGCAACGCCCGCCCGTCACCATCGGCCATTTCCTGCAACGCATCGCGGGCTGCGGGTGTCAACGGCAGCGCGCGGTCCAGCTCTTTTTCGGCGCGCTGGGTCAGGCGTTCAAGATCGGAAAGGCCAAGCCGTTCCAGCACCAGAACCTGCGACCGGCTGAGAACCGCGGCGTTCAGCTCAAAGGACGGGTTCTCGGTCGTTGCCCCGACCAGAAGGATCGTGCCGTCCTCCATATGCGGCAGAAACCCGTCCTGTTGCGCCTTGTTGAAGCGGTGTATCTCGTCCACGAACAGCAAGGTCCCCTGCCCGTTCTGGCGCCTGATCTTGGCCGCTTCGAAAACCTTCTTCAAATCCGGAACACCGGTGAAAATCGCACTGATCTGAACGAATTGCAGATCGGTTTCCTGCGCCAGCAACCGTGCGATCGTCGTCTTGCCGACACCGGGCGGCCCCCAGAAGATCAGGCTGGACAGACTGCCTGACGCCAGCATGACCCCCAGCGGTGCATCCGGGCCAAGAACCTGTTCCTGACCGATGACCTCGGCCAGTGACTGCGGGCGCAACCGGTCCGCCAGGGGACGGTGTGGCGCAGCGGTGGGTTCCGTTGGCCCGGTATCGAACAGATCGCTCACGGGTTACAGCCGGAACCGCAATGAGACTGACCGGCCACCGCGCAGAAGACCCATCTGCACACGACGACCCGGATCTGTCAGCGCATTCTCCACATCCCCAGGACGTTCGATGTCATTGGAATTGATGCTTTCAAGAATATCCCCCGATCGCAAACCCGCGCGTCCACCATAGGGGCCCGGATCAACAACAACGACACCTGTCTGGGACAGTGGCAAGCCCATATCGGAGATCACCGCAGGGTTGACGAGAGACACCACCAACCCCGGCAGGACAGTGTCTTCACCCAATGTCGTCTCTTCAGCTGCCGGGACTTCGGGCGCTTTGATCAGCGCCACCTCAACCTCTTCGCTCTGGGTGCCGCGCAGCCGTGTCAGAACCGAGGTTCCCCCCACCCCTGCAACGGACATGCGAAACTTCATCTCGGCGGGTGAGTTCACTTCGTCCCCGTCCACATGGGTCACGACGTCCCCCACCTTAAGCCCCGCCTCGCGCAGCGGGCTAAGGTCATGCAGGTCCGAGATGACAACGCCCAGCGGAATGGCAAGACCAAGGGATTCAGCAATATCCGCGCTCATATGTTGACCGGTCATGCCTGCCCAAGGGCTGACAAAACTGTCATTGCCCTGCTGCGCCTGTTTCAGAAACTCGGCCACAAGATTTGCGGGGATGGCAAAACCGATGCCATTCGACCCGCCCGAGCGTGTCAGAATAGAGGTGTTGATCCCGATCAGGTCCCCGTTCACATCAATCAGCGCACCGCCAGAGTTGCCCGGGTTGATCGCCGCATCCGTCTGAATGAAATACCCGCGCGCATTGCCTGTCGCCGTACCTGTGCGCGCCAAGCCCGAGATGATACCAGAGGACACCGTCTGCCCCACCCCGAACGGGTTGCCGATGGCAAGGGCCAGTTCGCCAACCTCGACCTGATCGGAATCGCGCAGGGTCAGGTAGGGCAGGTCTTGCGCCTCTTCCAGACGCAGGATCGCAATGTCGCTTTCTTCGTGCCCCAGTACGACCGTGGCAGAAAATTCGCGCCGGTCGGTTGTCACGACTCTGATCTCGGTCGCCGAGCCTACAACATGGTAGTTGGACACAACGTAGCCATCTTCAGACAGGATGACCCCGGAACCCAGCGAGTTCTGAACCCGCGGCTGCGGCGTTCCCAGGCTGCCGCCAAAGAAATCCCGAAAGAACGGGTCCGAGTAAAACGGGCTGGCCCGCCCCTGCCGCACGATCTTGGCGTAGATATTCACCACCGCAGGCGAGGCCTTTTTGACCACCGGAGCAAAGCCCAGAGAGATTTCGGACTGCGATTGCGGGACGCGGGTTTCGGCAAATGCTGGCAGGGCCATGACAAGCATAAGAGAGATAAAGGATGCGCGGATCATGGGGGCTCCGGATTTGATTATCTTTGGGATATGCGGGGCAAAGGCAATAAATGCAAGCCGCGCGCTCAGCTTCGGCGGCGCAGGAACTTGAGCCCGGACCAATCGGCGTCAACCGCGCAAACCTTCACGTCGACCCAGCCCAGCGGCAGGATTTCACTGCGCAGCATATCCTCGGTCACACCTGCGTGCAGGGGCGAAGATTTCTTGGCCCAGGAGACCCACAGCATTCCTCCGCTCCGTATGTGGGCGATCTGCTCAGCGGCCAATTCGGCGATCTGGTCCGGATGGTTCAGGAACATGTGAACCGCATCCGCAGGATCGGCTGCAGGGTCGAACAGAACACCGTCGGCACCGGCTGCCAGGTTGGGATAATGGGCAGGAGCGTTGAGCGTGCGGACCGCATATCCGGGTTTGAAACCCAGTTTCGACCAGAGCGGTTTGCCCGAGTATCCAGTTGCAGGTTTATTTGTCATAACGGTTTGAACTTAATGGACAAACCACATGATGACAATCGGCTGGCTGAGGCACAAAAAAAGCCTGCCCGATTGCTCGGGCAGGCGCATTAGGTCGATGACCTTAGTGCTTATTCTTCGGCTGCGGCTTCTTCGGCAGCAGTACGGGCTTTGTCCGCGGCGCCTTTGGCATCAATGTCGCGATCGACGAATTCGATGATCGCCATCGGAGCCATGTCACCATAGCGGAAGCCTGCTTTCAGGATGCGGACATAACCGCCCTGACGCTCGGCATAGCGGGGGCCCAGAACTTCGAACAGCTTGGTGACATCTTTGTCTTCTTTCAGCTGTGCTGCGGCCTGTCGGCGGGCGTGCAGGTCGCCGCGCTTGCCCAGGGTGATCAGTTTTTCGATGATCGGGCGCAGTTCTTTTGCCTTGGGCAGAGTTGTCTTGATCTGCTCATGTTCGATGAGCGAGCCAGCCATGTTTGCAAACAGAGCCTTGCGGTGCTCATGAGTACGGTTCAGGCGGCGGTAACCACGTGCGTGACGCATTTTTCAATTCCTTCTTTCGCGTTTTGCTTTGTCCGGCTTCCGATGCGTGTCAGAAGCTCACCTTGGGGCGGGATTGCCCGGATTGTACGTTTTGTACCGGCTTTCGGACCCGATTGGTCCAAAATGTACAAAACCTGCGACGGCAGGTTGGCCCCGCCGCCGCAGTCGAAGATGCTTAGAACGCGTCTTCGAATTTCTTTGCCAGATCTTCGATGTTGTCGGGCGGCCAGTCCTCGACATCCATGCCGAGGTGCAGACCCATGCCGGACAGCACTTCCTTGATCTCGTTCAGCGACTTGCGGCCGAAGTTCGGGGTGCGCAGCATCTCGGCTTCGGTCTTCTGGATCAGGTCGCCGATATAGACGATGTTGTCATTCTTCAGGCAGTTTGCCGAACGGACCGATAGTTCCAGCTCGTCCACTTTCTTAAGCAGCAGCGGGTTGAACTCCAGACCATCATCTTCGTCCTGGCGACCAGCCGATTCCGGCTCATCGAAGTTCACGAAGATCGACAGCTGATCCTGCAGGATGCGCGCGGCGTAGGCCAGTGCGTCATCGGGGGTGATCGAACCGTCGGTGTCGATCTTCAGGGTCAGCTTGTCATAGTCCAGAACCTGGCCTTCGCGGGTCGGCTGAACGTCATAGGCGACTTTCTTGACCGGCGAATAGATCGCGTCGATCGGGATCAGACCGATGGGCGCATCTTCCGGCTTGTTCTTTTCAGCCGAAACGTAACCCTTGCCGGTGTTGACGGTCAGCTCCATGAACAGGTCGGCGCCGTCATCCAGGTGACAGATGACGTGATCGCGGTTCAGAACCTCGATACCTGCGCTTTCGCTGATGTCACCAGCCGTAACTATTGCCGGGCCTTTGGCATTGATCGACAGGCGCTTGGGGCCTTCGACTTCCATGCGCAAGGAAACCTGCTTGAGGTTCAGGATGATGTCGGTGACGTCTTCACGCACACCCGCCACGCTCGAGAACTCGTGCAGGACGTTGTCGATCTGGACGCTGGTGATGGCCGCGCCTTGCAGCGAGCTCATCAAAACGCGACGCAGGGCGTTGCCCAGGGTCAGACCAAAACCACGTTCCAGCGGTTCGGCAACCAGTGTCGCCTGACGCGCAGGGTCGTTGCCCGGCTTGGCTTCCAGCTGGGTCGGCTTGATCAATTCTGCCCAATTCTTGTGGATCATGTAATCCCTCCATTCCTGCCCGCGCCCCATGACCAACAAGGTGCAGACGCCCGAGGTTCAAAATGACGTGCTGGGGCCGTGTAAAAACACAGCCCCAGCTTAATTCCAGATCGCTTAGACGCGACGACGCTTCGGCGGACGGCAGCCGTTGTGAGCAATCGGTGTCACGTCGCGGATCGACGTGATGTTGAAGCCCACGGCAGCCAGCGCACGCAGAGCCGATTCACGGCCCGAACCGGGGCCCTGAACTTCGACTTCCAGCGTCTTGACGCCATGTTCCTGCGCTTTCTTGCCTGCGTCTTCCGCAGCCATCTGCGCGGCATACGGAGTAGATTTCCGCGATCCCTTGAAGCCCATGGTACCGGCAGACGACCACGAGATGGCGTTGCCCTGTACGTCCGAGATCAGGATCTTGGTATTGTTGAAGGTCGAGTTCACATGGGCAACGCCCGATGCGATGTTCTTGCGCTCTTTGCGCTTGATGCGAGTCTTATCGCGTGCCATCGGTCAGACCCTCCCTTATTTCTTCTTACCGGCAATGGCCTTTGCGGGGCCTTTGCGGGTACGAGCGTTGGTGTGGGTACGCTGACCGCGAACCGGCAGGTTGCGGCGGTGACGCAGACCGCGATAGCAGCCCAGGTCCATCAGACGCTTGACGTTCATCTGAACTTCGCGACGCAGGTCACCTTCGACGGTGTAGTTGGCGTCGATATGTTCGCGGATGGCCAGAACTTCGGCATCCGACAGTTCATTGACGCGGCGGTGCGCTTCAATGCCCACGGCTTCGCAGATCGCTTTGGCCGAGGTGTTGCCGATACCGGTGATATATGTGAGGGCGATTGGGACCCGCTTTGCAGTCGGGATGTTTACGCCGGCAATACGTGCCACGTGTCACTTTCCTTTTTGTTGCGGTTCCGTAACTCCGGAACCTTTTTTCACAACACTTTACCGTGGCAGTGACGCCAGAGGGTCCAGTATTATTCGAGGTGGTCGGGGCAATTGGGACGAATCCCGCATGCGGTCTTGATTCCCTTTAGGGATGGGGGTGCGTAGAGAGTTTTTCAAAGGTCGTCAAGGCAATTAGATGATCTGACCGGGAACGATTTTCAATACATCAACTCGAAGCCCCGGATCATGGCAGATGTGCAGGCCACGGCGTCGAAACAGGTTAGAAATTTCGAAACGCTCCCGTTCAAGTTTTCTCCTCTTTAGATCAAGCGGAACCGCAAACAAAAAAGGAGCCCCAAACTGAAAAAAATAGAAGAGTGAATTAGCCGCATTTGGCCATATCGCAGGCAACACCCAAAGCGAAACGACCAATGATACAGGAGCCCCAACCAGGAGCACTAACAACATGCACTTATAAAACAGCGGGCTCTCAGCTCGAATTATTTCGCCGTAACGCTCAAACGCACCGACCAATTCCTCTGGAACCACAACTGTGGTGCCTTGGCTCAACCCAGTATCGCCTCAATCGACGCCGTCACTTCCTTGATATCCGCCAGCCCGTTCACGGGGCGCAGATCGCCCTTGGCGTAGTAATAGCCAATCAGCGGAGACGTCTTCTTGTAGTATTCCATCAGGCGCGTGCGCAGGCTGTCTTCGTTGTCATCAGCGCGGCGCTGGAAATCATTTTCCTTGCCGCAATTGGTGCATTTGCCATCTGCCGGGATCGGCTTGGTGTTGTCGTTATAGACCTCGCCACATCCGCCACAGGTTGAGCGTGCGGTGATCCGGCCCACCAGCGCGTCGTCATCAACGCGCATCTCGATCACGGTGTGCAGCGACTGGCCCAGCTTGGTCAGCAGAGCGGCCAAAGCATCGGCCTGCGCCAGCGTGCGGGGAAAGCCGTCAAAGATGAAACCGGCGCCTGTTTCGGTGGTCAGTTTCTCTTCGATCAGGCCGATAACGATTTCATCGGTGACCAGCTTGCCCGCATCCATGATCGCCGCAACCTTCCGGCCCATCTCGGTGCCCGAGGTCTTGGCTTCGCGCAGCATGTCGCCCGTGCTGAGCTGTACCATGCCGCGTGTTTCAACCAAGTGACGCGCCTGCGTTCCTTTCCCAGCCCCCGGGGGGCCCAACAGAATGATATTCATCGACGAGAGGGTCCCTTCCTGCCGCGTTTCTTGCTTTTGCCGCGCAGTTGAGACTTTTCGATAAGCCCTTCGTATTGATGCGCCAGAAGATGGCTCTGAACCTGTTGGATCGTGTCCATGGTCACGGAGACGATAATCAGAACCGAGGTGCCGCCGAAATAGAACGGGATGGCAAACTGGCCCCGCAGGATTTCAGGCAGCAGACAGACGGCGGCCAGATAGGCCGAACCCAGCACCAGCACGCGGTTGACCACGTATTCCAGATACTCGGCGGTTTTCTTGCCGGGGCGGATACCGGGCACGAACCCGTTCTGCTTTTTGAGGTTGTCCGCCACATCATCCGGCTTGAACGACACGTTGAACGTGTAGAAATAGGCGAAGAATACGATCATCGACGCGAAGAACAGCAGATACAGCGGCTGTCCGGGGCCGAAATTGGCCAGCAGCCACGACATGACCGGCCCGTTTGCAGCGCCCGACGAGAAGGTCGAGATCGTCACCGGCAGCAGCAGCAGCGAGCTGGCAAAGATCGCCGGGATCACGCCCGCGGGGTTGACCTTGACCGGCAGGTGGCTGGAGCCGCCTTCATAGATTTTCATCCCGGCCTGACGGCGCGGGTACTGAATATGGATCTTTCGCAGCGCCCGTTCCATGAAGACCACGAACATGATCACGGCGATCACCATTACGATCACACCAACGATCACGGCGGGGCTGATTGCGCCCGAACGGCCCGACGCGAAGAACTGCGCCAGGGCGGCGGGGACCTCGGCGATGATGCCGACGAAAATGATCAGAGAGATACCGTTGCCGATGCCGCGCGCGGTGATCTGCTCACCCAGCCACATCAGGAACATGGTGCCGCCGACCAGCGTGATCATGGTCGACATGCGGAAATACAGCCCCGGATCGGTCGCCAGATCGCCCGATTCCAGCGAAACAGCCAGACCATAGGCCTGAACGGTGGCCAGCGCCACGGTGCCGAAACGGGTGTATTGGTTGATCTTCTTGCGGCCCTGCTCGCCCTCTTTCTTGAGCTGTTCGAGCGCGGGAACCATCGATGTCAGCAGCTGCACGATGATCGAGGCCGAGATATAGGGCATGATGCCAAGGGCAAAGATGCCCATTCGGCCAAGCGCCCCGCCTGTAAACATCGAAACCATGCCGCCGATGCCCTGCCCCGCCTGTTCCATGAACTCGCGCAATGCTGCTCCGTCGATCCCCGGCACCGGAATGAAGGTGCCCAGACGATAGACGATCAGCAAACCCAGCGTGAACAGGATGCGGTTGCGCAGATCGGTGGCCTTGCCAAGGGCAGCCCAGCTTGTGTTGGCTGCCATTTGTTCTGCTGCTGATACCATAAAGTCGGTCTCTCTTATGCAAACGCCGCCCGGAACCGTTTTCCGGCTCGGACGGCGTCTTGGAAAACTCTGAAGTCTATGTAAGCGGGTCTTTGCCCGCTCACAAGCGCTTACTCTGCCGCAGCGGCTTTTGTGACTTTCAGTGAACCGCCCGCTTTTTCAACTGCCTCGACAGCAGCTTTCGACGCACCGGTCACTTCCAGATCAACCTTGGCGCTGATCTCGCCTTTGGCCAGAACGCGGATACCGTCCAGCTTGCGGCGGACCAGACCGGACGCAACCAGAGCGTCTTCGGTGATCGCAGCCTTGGCGTCCAGCTTGCCGGCTTCGACGAATTTCTGGATCAGGCCCAGATTGATGACGGCGAATTCCTTGCGGTTGGGCTTGTTGAAGCCACGCTTGGGCAGACGCTGGTACAAGGGCATCTGACCGCCTTCATAGCCGTTAATGGCCACACCCGAGCGGGATTTCTGGCCTTTGATACCACGGCCACCCATTTTACCTTTGCCGGAACCCGGACCACGGCCAACGCGGGTGCGTTTTGGGGCGGCGCCAGGATTGTCGCGCAATTCGTTCAGTTTCATTTCGCTTCTCCTAAGCCGGATATGACCCCCGAAGCGTGATGGGCCAAACACGGCATTTCTTGGTTTTGATTCTCGCGGCCCAAAAGCCACCGCAGGCGTATAGGCCCGATGGCAGGGCTTGGCAAGACTGTAGATCGCCAGCCGCTTGGCCTGATCGGCCAAAGCCCCGGGACCGGCCCCGCGGGTGAACCCAAAAGGACACCTTCACCGGGGTCTGACCGAAAATTGAGCACGAAATATGGCGATTTTGGCAAATATCGCTTGCCATGACCGGGCGGTAGTCTATCCGGATTGCCACAAACAAGAACTTGGCAGGCGCATGACTGAAACCACTCTCTCGACCCGGAAACAGCCTGGGGCTACCGCTGCACGTGACTGGGTAACAACGCTTGCCAAATATCGCGAACCCGACCAGCTGCGCAGCGCGTTTGAGCTGGGCGTCAGTATCATCCCCTTCTTCGCGCTCTGGGCTTTGTCCTGGATGTCGCTGTCGGTCAGCTATTGGCTTGCTTTTGCGATTTCCGTTCTCAACGCGGCCTTTCTGTTGCGCCTGTTTGCCATCCAGCACGATTGCGGGCACGGCGCGTTCTTCAAGAACCGGACGGTCAGTGACTGGGTTGGACGCTCGATCGGAGTTCTGACGCTGACACCTTATGATGTCTGGCGCCGCACGCATTCCACACATCACAACAGTTCCGGCAATCTGGGCAAACGCGGGATGGGCGATATCCACACCCTGACCGTGGCCGAATATCAGGCGAAAACCCCGATGAACCGGTTCTGGTATCGTGTGTATCGAAACCCGATCACCCTGTTCGTTTTTGGCCCCGGATATCTGTTCCTGTTTCAAAACCGCCTTCCGCTGGGTCTGACCGACAGCGTCCGGTTCTGGGTCAGCGCGATGGCCACCAATCTTGCCATTCTGGTTGCGCTTGTGGCCATTTACTATTTTGGCGGGCTGATGCCGATGGTGCTGATCTTCCTGCCCTCGACCCTGATTGCCGCCACCGCCGGGGTATGGCTGTTCTATGTGCAACACCAGTTCGAGGACACGCATTGGGACGCCGATGAAGACTGGCAGTTGCACGAAGCGGCGCTGCACGGAAGCTCTCATTATATATTGCCGTCCGTGTTGCAGTGGTTCACCGCCAATATCGGCATCCACCACGTGCATCACCTGTACAGCCGCATTCCATTCTATCGCCTGACCGAAGTGCTGCGCGACCATGATGAGCTGGCAAACAGCAACCGGATGACCATCCGCGAGAGCCTCGCCAACGCGCGCCTGCACCTTTGGGATGAGCAAAGCCGCCGACTGCTGTCATTCGCCGAGGCCCGCGCGCTTTACGGGTGAGGAGTTCCTTGGCCGGTTGAGCTGTCGGAAAGACGTCAAGAAATCCTATGTGACCCTGGAAAAGGGCAGCTCCATCGACGTGTCCACCGGTCTCTGATCGAACCCGTCTTTGGAGAGAGATAAAGGCCACCGCGAAAGCGGGGGTTTTTTGTTTTCGTGAACATTGCGAAACTACGTGTAATGTTTCTTAGGAGATTTAATTTCTTGGATTTCATCAATTGACCCAAAAAATGTTCCATCTGACATGAGGCTGCCATTTGGCCGTTGCCCGAAGTCATCAGGTTCCCACTCCACCTGCTCGTAGCCCAATAGTGCGTCTTCCGAGCCATTTATCGTATCGCGAATGAGAGAATATATACTCAAATCGATTCCGACGTAGATATCTTCCATCTCAGAAATTTCAGGGTGAAACCGGGTAACAACAAACGCTCGATCCCTGATTGTAGCTAGGTCAATGTCATGGGACCGACTTTCTGTGATATCTGCTCCAATAAGCTGTTGGGCTGTTTCAATCATTCCCATTGCGGCAAGCCAAGAACTATAATTTCTACGAAGAACCCAACTAGGTGGCAACTTCATTCCTGTTACGGTTTCATCCCCTGGTGGGTCTACAAAAACCAGGGCGCTCTGCGTATTGCTCGATGCCTCGCGAAAACACGTAAGGGTGGCGTATCCTTTACTGGCAGGTGGGGAAATTGCGCTAAGCCACGGTGCAACTTGTTTCTCAAGGGCGGGTTTAAGCACTTGCTTCACCCCGGAAGGATTGTTTTCTTGCAGCGCAAAAGAGGCCTTCGCTTCAAGTATCATACGCTCCCGAGAGGAGTTTTCGAAAAGAAAATCTGCTACTGTGCCAATTTTATTGGTCTTCTTGTGCACTTTGACGTCCGGGTCGGTAGCTAGATGACTGACAAAATCGTATCCTAAGTTCTGAGCGAAAAGAACAGAGATACCTTGCCCTAGGCGAGCGCTCATGCTGGTTTGAGAAACATCGCTAAGCAGGCCGGATCCACCGTCTACAAGCCTCAAATTTCCACCCATGTTTGGGTTAAGAACGTGGTGGCATTGGAGGAGAAACCCAAGGCTTTGCAAATATCTACTTTTTGTTATCAGGAAATCTGTTTTAACAACTGCCTGCGCAAGCTGCCAGCCTGAAAACTCAAGTGCTGGTCTGGCATTTGCGAAGTGAGCCCACTGGGGTCGATCCGGCAGCCTCTTCATCAAAATGTCATTTCTGTCCCATTCATATACTTCGAGCTCCTTTCTCCCAAATTGGCTGATTAGTGTTTTTAACATCAACGCGTTACCCGCTTTCTAGACTGGATTCTTTCACCTTTTGAGGTAGTAGAGTTGAAAAGTGTGAGCAACTCCCTCAGTGTGTTGTCAGCAACGCTAAGATAATCTGCCGCACCCTATAGACACCAACTCCCAACACTGCTAAACGCACCCAATCTTGCGGCCTCGGATTCGTTCCGGGGCCTTAGATATTTTGCAACCGGGGACCTTCGGGGCCCTATACCTTTGGCACCTACGGGGGCCTATCACATAGCGGGGGACCTCCCCTGCACTTGCTAAACGGAAGACAGAAAGCATGGCACTCAAGTCGTACAAGCCGACGACGCCGGGCCAGCGCGGGCTGGTGCTGATCGACCGTTCGGAGCTTTGGAAAGGACGTCCGGTCAAGTCTCTTACAGAGGGTTTGACCAAATCGGGCGGCCGGAACAACACCGGACGGATCACTTCACGCCGCCGCGGCGGTGGCGCAAAGCGTCTCTACCGGATCGTTGACTTCAAACGGAACAAATTTGATGTCGCGGCAACCGTCGAGCGGATCGAATATGACCCGAACCGGACCGCGTTCATCGCACTGGTAAAATACGAAGACGGCGAGCAGGCGTATATCCTGGCTCCGCAGCGTCTGGCTGTTGGTGACAAGGTCATCGCGTCGGCAAAGGCCGATATCAAGCCGGGCAACGCAATGCCGTTCTCGGGCATGCCCATCGGTACCATCGTCCACAACATCGAGATGAAGCCGGGCAAAGGCGGTCAGATCGCACGTGCGGCCGGTACTTACGCTCAGTTTGTTGGCCGCGATGGCGGCTACGCTCAGATCCGTCTGAGCTCGGGCGAGCTGCGCATGGTCCGTCAGGAATGCATGGCCACCATCGGTGCCGTGTCCAACCCCGACAACAGCAACCAGAACATCGGTAAAGCCGGTCGTATGCGCCACAAGGGCGTGCGTCCGTCGGTTCGTGGTGTTGCTATGAACCCGATCGACCACCCGCATGGTGGTGGTGAGGGCCGTACCTCGGGTGGCCGTACGCCGGTTACGCCGTGGGGTAAGGACACCAAGGGTAAGCGTACCCGCAACAAGAACAAAGCGTCCCAGAAGCTGATCATCCGCTCGCGGCACGCCAAGAAGAAGGGACGTTAATCCATGTCTCGCTCTGTTTGGAAGGGTCCTTTCGTCGATGCTTACGTGCTGAAAAAAGCCGAAGCAGCGCGCGAGTCGGGCCGCAACGAAGTCATCAAGATCTGGTCGCGTCGTTCCACCATCCTGCCCCAGTTCGTGGGTCTGACCTTTGGTGTGTACAACGGCCAGAAGCATATCCCGGTAAACGTCTCGGAAGACATGATCGGTCAGAAGTTCGGTGAATATTCGCCGACACGGACCTATTATGGCCACGCCGCAGACAAAAAAGCGAAGCGGAAGTAAGTCATGGGCAAGGAAAAGAACCCCCGCCGCGTGGCTGAAAACGAAGCAATGGCGAAAACGCGCATGCTTCGCACCAGCCCGCAGAAACTGAACCTGGTTGCGCAAATGATCCGCGGCAAGAAAGTCGAGAAGGCCCTGACCGACCTGACTTTCTCGAACAAGCGCGTCGCGCAGGACGTCAAGAAGTGCCTGCAGTCCGCAATCGCGAATGCCGAAAACAACCACAACCTGGACGTTGACGAACTGATCGTCGCCGAAGCCTGGGTTGGCAAGAACCTGGTCATGAAGCGCGGTCGCCCGCGTGCCCGTGGCCGTTTCGGCAAGATCATGAAGCCGTTCTCGGAGATCACCATCAAGGTGCGTCAAGTTGAGGAGCAAGCCTAATGGGACATAAAGTCAATCCGATCGGCATGCGCCTTCAGGTCAACCGCACCTGGGACAGCCGCTGGTACGCAGATACCAAGGACTACGGTGATCTTCTTCTGGAAGACCTCAAGATCCGTGAGTTCATTCAGAAAGAGTGCAAGCAGGCCGGTGTTGCCCGTGTGATCATCGAACGTCCGCACAAGAAGTGCCGCGTTACGATCCACACCGCACGTCCGGGTGTCATCATCGGCAAGAAAGGTGCAGACATCGAAGTTCTGCGCAAGAAGCTGGCCGCGATGACCGACAGCGAACTGCACCTGAACATCGTCGAAGTGCGCAAGCCCGAGCTTGACGGTCAGCTGGTTGCCGAGTCGATCGCTCAGCAGCTGGAACGCCGTGTTTCGTTCCGCCGCGCGATGAAGCGTGCCGTACAGAACGCCATGCGCATGGGCGCCCTGGGTATCCGGGTGAACGTCGCTGGCCGTCTGGGTGGTGCCGAAATCGCACGGACCGAATGGTACCGCGAAGGCCGTGTGCCGCTGCACACGCTGCGCGCCGACATCGATTACGCACATGCCGAAGCGATGACCCCCTACGGGATCATCGGGATCAAGGTCTGGATCTTCAAAGGGGAGATCATGGAGCACGATCCGCAGGCACGTGACCGTAAAGCACAGGAACTCCAGGACGGCCCTGCACCTCGTGGTGCTGGTGGCGGTCGTCGCTAAGGAGGGAAAGATATGCTTCAACCAAAGCGTACAAAATTCCGCAAGTTGCACAAAGGCCGGATCAAGGGTGAAGCCAAGGGCGGCTCTGATCTGAACTTTGGCACCTACGGCCTGAAAGCGATCGAGCCTGAGCGTGTAACCGCACGCCAGATCGAAGCTGCACGTCGTGCCATGACGCGTCACATGAAGCGTCAGGGCCGTGTCTGGATCCGCATCTTCCCCGACACTCCGGTCACTGCAAAGCCGATCGAAGTTCGTATGGGTAAAGGTAAGGGTTCGGTCGACCGCTGGGTTTGCAAGGTCAAGCCCGGTCGCGTGATGTTCGAGATCGACGGCGTCAATGACGACATCGCCCGCGAGGCCCTGCGCCTGGCTGCGATGAAGCTGCCGATCAAGACCCGCGTCGTGGTTCGCGAAGACTGGTAAGCGATCCGGGGGCACCCCCCGTTCGTGACAAGTTTGGCCCCCGTCGGACCACCGGCGGGGGTTTTTCGTCAGGGGCTCTGCCCCCGCCGCGCGTGCCGCGCGCCTCCCCCGGGATATTTTGGGCCAGATGAAGCAGGGGATCCGTTCTTCATCTGGCCGCAAATATCCCGGAGCGCGAGGCAGAGCCTCGCAAAACAGCCATCGCCTTCGCCACGCGGCTGGGTTAAGACGGCGCCATGCCACAGATTGAATCACTCTTCGTCACCCGCCTCTATCGTGCCTCTTTGTCCGAATTCGGTCCCCCGATCGATGCGGAGGAGTTGGAAAGCTCGTGCCTTGTCATCGCCGAGGATGACGAGGCCGGTCAGGACTGGTGCGAAGAAAACGGCTATCCCGGTTACACCAGCTATGCCTCGCTGACCGACCTGCCCTGGCGGTTTCCGATATTCGCCGATCTGGTCAAGGCGCTGGACAGCCATGTGGCGGCTTTTGCCAAGGATCTGGAGTTTGATCTGGGCGAGGGCAAGCTGAAGCTGGAAGACCTGTGGATCAACATCCTGCCCGAAGGCGGCATGCATTCCAGCCACCTGCACCCGCACAGTGTGATTTCCGGCACCACCTATGTGGCGATGCCAGAAGGCGCGAGCGCGCTGAAACTGGAAGACCCCCGTTCGGGCCGCATGATGGCCGCGCCGACGCGGCTGAAAGGCGGGCGACGCGATTTGCAGCCCTTCATCTATGTGAAGCCGCAGGTGGGCGATGTTCTGCTGTGGGAAAGCTGGCTGCGCCACGAGGTGCCGATGAACATGGCCGAGGAAGAGCGGATTTCAGTGAGTTTCAACTATAAGTGGGAGTGACCGTTTCTGGCAGGGCTGACTTCTGCACCTGTTTGATTGATCGGGATCAAGCACACTTAAGCCTGCTCGTTGTAGACTCCGCTCCAATGCGTCGGTCTGCCTGATGAGTCGGACCGGAGTGCCGCGTATCTGGTTTGATCGGACACACCGTGCTGAGATTTGTCACATTGATCATAGGGCTACTGGTCTCAAGCGCGACTGGCGTAGTGGGACAGGAGGTCGACCCGCACCGCATCTACGAAAACAGCTGTTCCGGATGCCACGCCCCCCATTCCGGTGATTTCGTTTGGGATGAGCTTAATGTGTCAGATGGCGTGCTGGTCGGAGCCCGGTCCGGACGGGCGGTCGAAATTTACCTGCGCTCCGGTCATGGCGGGGTGACTCCGGACAAGGCCGAGGTTCTGCTTGCTCATTTCCGAATTATCCGGGACTCGGGCGGGATCTTCATCGAGAAATGCCGTATTTGCCATGTGACCGCCGTGGAGCTCGTGCGAAACAATCTGATCCTTGAGGAAGGGAAGCTGACGGGGCGATATACCGGGCGTGACATCGGAGCGTTCCTGGACGGTCATGGCCGTCTTTCACCGGAAGAGGTTTCCGAGATGCTGTCCGTATTGACCAGAGTGGCAAATAGCCAGGGTCTGACACGGTGACACACGCGAGTTTTTGATTTTGGGAATTTCCCTGTTCCCGCATGGCAAACTTTCCCTTGCCACCCCACCCCTAACCCCCTATAGAGCGGCATCTTGCGGTCTCCCGGCGTTGTCGGGCGATTCGTATGTCTATCATTCATCCACCAGGTCAAAGGTGACCCGTGTACGGGGCCTTCTGGTGTTTTGAGCAAAGGAAAAAGGCGATGAACGCCCAAGAACTGCGTGACAAGACCCCTGATCAGCTCCGCGAGGAACTGGTCAACCTGAAGAAAGAAAGCTTTAACCTGCGCTTTCAACAGGCAACCGGTCAGCTGGAAAACACTGCTGGCATCAAAGCGGCCCGCCGCAACGCTGCCCGCGTCAAAACCATCCTGAACGAAAAGGCCGCTGCTGCGGCATCCGAGGAGTAATCAGATGCCCAAGCGTATCCTGCAAGGCACCGTGACCAGCGACGCCAACGAACAGACCATCACCGTGCTGGTCGAGCGCCGTTTCAAGCACCCGCTGCTGCACAAAACCGTTCGTAAGTCCAAGAAATACCGGGCTCATGACGAAAAGAACGCCTTCAAGGTCGGCGACTCTGTACGCATCATCGAATGCGCGCCGAAATCGAAGACGAAACGTTGGGAAGTTCTGGAAGCGTAAGCTTCCGGGATTTTTCATTTGTCGAAACCCTGGGGGATTTAATCAGACCAGCCCCCACAGGTCGGGAGAAACCACATGATCCAGATGCAGACCAATCTGGATGTCGCTGACAACTCTGGCGCACGCCGAGTTCAGTGCATCAAGGTCCTGGGTGGTTCCAAGCGTAAATACGCCTCCGTTGGCGACATCATTGTCGTCTCGGTGAAGGAAGCCATCCCGCGCGGCCGCGTAAAGAAAGGTGACGTCCGTAAGGCCGTCGTCGTACGCACCGCCAAGGAAGTCCGTCGCGAAGACGGCACCGCGATCCGTTTCGATCGCAACGCCGCCGTCATCCTGAACAACAACAACGAGCCCGTAGGTACCCGTATCTTTGGCCCCGTTGTTCGTGAACTGCGCGCGAAGAACTTCATGAAAATCATCTCGCTGGCTCCGGAGGTGCTGTAATCATGGCTGCTAAACTCCGCAAAGGCGACAAGGTCGTCGTGCTGTCCGGCAAGGACAAGGGCAAAGAGGGAACTATCACCTCGGTTGACCCCAAAGCCGGTAAAGCTGTTGTCGATGGTATCAACATCGCCATCCGCCACACCCGCCAGTCGCAAACCTCGCAAGGTGGTCGCCTGCCTCAGGCAAACCCGATCGAGCTGTCGAACCTGGCACTGCTGGATAAGAACGGCAAAGCAACCCGCGTTGGCTTTCGTATGGAAGGTGACAAGAAGGTGCGGTTTGCCAAGACCACAGGGGACGTGATCGATGCTTGATAACGCAACCTACACCCCGCGCCTGAAAGCGCAGTACGCCGAGACCATCCGTGCCGCTCTGAAAGAAGAGTTCGGCTACAAGAACGATATGCAGCTGCCCAAGCTGGAAAAAATCGTTCTGAACATCGGTTGTGGTGCTGAGGCCGTCAAAGACTCGAAGAAAGCGAAAGCCGCTGTCGAGGACCTGACTGCGATTGCCGGTCAACAGGCCGTTGCAACCAAGGCGAAGAAGTCGATCGCGGGTTTCCGCGTCCGGGAAGACATGCCGCTGGGTGCGAAAGTGACCCTGCGCGGTGACCGGATGTACGAATTCCTGGATCGTCTGATCACGATCGCGATGCCGCGTATTCGTGACTTCCGCGGTGTTAAGCCTTCTTTCGACGGTCGTGGCAACTTTGCCATGGGCATGAAAGAGCACATCGTGTTCCCGGAAATCGACTTCGACAAGGTCGACGAGGTCTGGGGCCTGGATATCGTAATTGCCACCACAGCGAAAACCGACGCTGAAGCAAAGGCACTGTTGAAAGCATTCAACATGCCGTTCAACGCGTAAGCGCCGGGAGGATTGAGACATGGCTAAGAAAGCAATGATCGAACGCGAGAAGAAGCGCGAACGCCTGGTGGCCAAATATGCCGCAAAGCGTGCCGAGCTGAAAGAAATCGCGAATGACGAGAGCAAGCCGATGGAAGAGCGCTTCAAGGCGCGTCTGAAACTGGCGAAACTGCCGCGCAACAGCTCGGCTACCCGTCTGCACAACCGTTGTCAGCTGACCGGTCGTCCCCACGCTTACTATCGTAAGCTGAAGGTCAGCCGTATCGCGCTGCGCGAGCTGGGTTCTGCTGGTCAGATCCCCGGCATGGTGAAATCGAGCTGGTAAGGGAGACATAGATATGAATGATCCTATCGGCGATATGCTCACCCGTATCCGCAACGCGCAAATGCGCGGCAAGTCCACCGTATCCACTCCGGCGTCGAAGCTGCGTGTTTGGGTTCTGGACGTGCTGGCGGACGAAGGTTACATCCGTGGCTATGAAAAGACGACCGGTGAAAACGGTCATCCGGCCATCGAAATCAGCCTGAAATACTACGAAGGCACCCCTGTCATTCGCGAACTGAAGCGGGTTTCGAAACCCGGTCGCCGCGTATACATGGGCGTCAATGACATCCCGCAGGTCCGTCAGGGTCTGGGCGTGTCGATTGTCAGCACTCCGAAAGGTGTGATGTCGGACGCAAACGCTCGCTCCAACAATGTTGGCGGCGAAGTGCTCTGCACCGTCTTCTAAGGAGGTCTGCAATGTCTCGTATTGGTAAAAAACCGGTCGAGCTGCCCAGCGGCGTTACCGCCTCTGTGTCGGGTCAGACCATCGAAGTCAAAGGTCCGAAAGGCACCCGCAGCTTCACCGCCACCGACGACGTGACGCTGTCGGTTGAAGACAACGTGGTCAAGATCGACCCTCGCGGCATGTCCAAGCGTGCCCGCCAGCAGTGGGGCATGAGCCGCACCATGGTTGCCAACCTGGTAACTGGTGTGACCGAAGGCTTCAAAAAAGAGCTGGAGATTCAGGGTGTGGGTTACCGGGCGCAGATGCAGGGCAACACCCTGAAGCTGAACCTGGGCTATAGCCACGATGTAGATTTCACAGCTCCGGAAGGTGTCACCATCACCGCACCGAAGCAGACCGAGATCGTTGTGGAAGGTATCGACCAGCAGCTGGTGGGCGAAACCGCGGCCAAAATCCGCGAGTGGCGCCGCCCCGAGCCGTACAAAGGCAAGGGCATCCGCTATAAGGGCGAGTTCATCTTCCGCAAGGAAGGCAAGAAGAAGTAAGGACGCAGACAATGGCAAACAGCAAAAGAACCCTGTTTCTGAAGCGCCGCCTGCGCGTTCGGAACAAACTTCGCAAGGTCAACGCGGGTCGTCCGCGCCTGTCCGTACACCGTTCGAACAAGAACATCTCTGTTCAGCTGATCGACGACGTACGTGGCGTGACCCTGGCCTCGGCCTCGACCCTGGAAAAAGATCTGGGTGTTGTTGGCAAGAACAACGTCGAAGCGGCGACGAAAGTCGGCGCGGCCATCGCCGAGCGTGCCAAGAAGGCAGGCGTCGAAGAGGCCTATTTCGATCGTGGCGGCTTCCTGTTCCACGGCAAAGTGAAGGCTGTCGCCGACGCTGCGCGTGAAGGTGGCCTGAAGATCTGATGGTGTGCCGGGCTGAAGCCCGGCCTACCTGATCGACGCCGTAGGCCGGGCTTCAGCCCGGCACCGGCACTTTGAAGGCGGGTCCGCCCGCCTCGATGATCGGGGAGCCCCAGAATGTCATTCACGGGTTCACTTCGATTGAGTAATTGGCGCCGCAAGCGCCTCTAGAGGAAAAGGGATGCCAAATGGCAGAACGTGAAAACCGTCGGGGCCGTGGCCGCGACCGTGAAGAAACACCGGAATTTGCAGATCGCCTGGTCGCAATCAACCGCGTGTCGAAAACCGTAAAAGGTGGTAAGCGCTTTGGCTTCGCCGCTCTGGTGGTTGTCGGCGATCAGAAAGGCCGCGTCGGCTTTGGCAAGGGTAAAGCGAAAGAAGTACCTGAGGCCATCCGCAAGGCGACTGAGCAAGCCAAGCGTCAGATGATCCGCGTGCAGCTGCGCGAAGGTCGGACCCTGCACCACGACATCGAGGGCCGTCACGGCGCCGGTAAAGTGGTTATGCGCGCCGCGCCTGAAGGTACCGGTATCATCGCCGGTGGTCCGATGCGTGCCGTGTTCGAAATGCTGGGCGTCAAGGACGTTGTGTCCAAGTCGCTGGGCTCGCAGAACCCGTACAACATGATTCGCGCCACCATCGACGGCCTGCAGAAAGAGCAGAGCCCGCGTTCGGTTGCCGCACGTCGTGGCAAAAAGGTTGCTGACATCCTGCCCAAGCGGGACGATGCACCGGCTGCTGCTGAAGCAGAAGCATAAGGAGAGCACGTCATGGCAAAAACCATCGTCGTCAAACAGGTCGGTTCGCCGATCCGTCGCCCCGCCGAACAGCGCGCAACCCTGATCGGCCTGGGCCTGAACAAGATGCACAGAACCCGTGAGCTGGAGGATACTCCTTCGGTGCGCGGTATGATCCGCAAGATCCCGCATCTGGTAGAGATCATCGAAGAACGCGGCTAAGCCCGCAGCTTCGAAGACTTAGAAACGCCTCCGACCTCGGTCGGGGGCGTTTTTTGTTTAATGGCTTGCATGCCGGTGCCGTGAACTGATCCTCCGTCAATTCACCTTGAGCGCATGCCGCCTATGACTCGACGCATATAGTTCATGAATTGTGCGCGCTCAGGGTCATTCAAGACCTGTAATGCATCGACATTCACGTTCTGAGCTGCCTCGTAGGCGCTGTTGCGAAGTGCTGCGGCCTTCTCGGTCAACCAAATCAATTGAGCCCTGGCGTCAGCAGGGTTCTTCGTTCTTTTGATCAAGCCATCACGTTCCATACGGTTAAGCGTGTTGGCCAATGTCGCCTGTTCGACGTCAATTTTGGTCAGCAGATCCTTTTGCGTCACACCGTCTTTGAGCCAGAGTTCCAGCAAGATTGGGAATTGTCCGACGACGATGCCAAAGGGCGCAATGCGTTGCTGCAACTCCTTTGCGAACAATCGTGCCATGTGATTAACCAGATACCCGGCCGAGTTTTCTTTTTCGAAGTCCATGTCCTGGATTTACACTTGAATAGCATGCTATGCAATTTTATATAGCTTGCTATATTTCAGAATCGAAGGGAACCGAAATGGCTCGTATCAAAGAGTTGGACACGATCGTCACGCTGGCAGATCAGATGCAGACCGAGGAAGGACCGGTGGTGCTGATCAACCTGTTTACGGTGGACGCCGAAGACGAAAAGTCGCTGCTTCGGGCATGGGCGCATGATGCGGATTTCATGAAATCGCAACCGGGATATATCTCGACCCAGCTCCATCAGGGTATCGCGGGCAGTTCGACCTTTGTGAACTACGCGATCTGGCAGAACGTGCAAAGCTTTCGCGACGCATTCACTCATCCCGAGTTCCAGCGTCGGATCGCGGACTATCCAGCAAGCGCAGTGGCCCGGCCACATCTTCTTCGCAAGCTCGCAGTCGAAAACCACTGCGTCGCCTGACCCTCATTTGGGAGTAGCAACATGTTAAGAACCATCCACCCCATCGCCGGAGTAGTAGGCTTTCTTACGATCCTCGTATTCTGGACATCCACTTTGTACAGTGAGTTATTTGCAAACCATGAGACCGTCGCGGCAGTAAAGTCCATGATCGTCAGCGGGCTCTTTGTTCTGGTGCCTGCAATGGTGATTGTCGGTGCATCCGGGGCGACACTTGGGCGTCGTCGAAAAGATGCCCCTGCGCTCGCCAAAAAGAAACGGATGCCGATCATTGCTATGAACGGGCTCATCGTCCTTGTTCCAGCCGCTGTCTACCTGAGCGCAAAGGCAAACGCGGGTTCGTTTGATACCAGCTTCTATATTGTACAGATCATCGAACTGATTGCCGGGGCGACCAATCTGACACTGATGGGGCTGAGCATACGTGATGGTCGGGCGATGGCCGCCCGCAAAAAAACGCGCGAAAGAAATGAAAGCGGCGTGTGATTGACGTGGCCCACGACATGTATAGCCATTCAACAGATGCATATCGGCTAGACCAAAATCTGCGTTGTTAGCGATAGCAAACGCTCCTATCTCTGCCTTGTCCAATGAAGGAACTCAAAAGGAAACGTCAGGGAATACGCCCTGATACGAGAAAGGAATACGGAGATGACAACTGCGACACTGACCCATACCGGCTTCAACTTCGGCACCCGGATCGCTGACATGATCACACGGATCAAAACAGCCCGCGCACGTGCTGCTGAGTATCAGCGCACCTATACCGAGTTGCAGCGTCTGAGCAACCGTGAGCTGGACGATATCGGCATCCGCCGCTGCGACATCGCAGATATCGCGCACCGGCACGTATATTGCTCGTAACCACTCACACAATTGAAACGACCCAAAGGCGCCTTAGGGCGCCTTTTCTATGTTCAGTGCAGGCCCTGCCCCGCGAGCAGGCCGCTCAGCGGCCGTCAGAGGGTGCGATAGCTGTTTGATGCGGCCCACAGTGCCGGTGACGCCAGAATTGCCCTGAGCGGCCGCTGGAGGGCGTGTGACCGCCCTGCCCTGACGCGCAAACCCAGAGCTTTGACGTCTGAAACGAAATCGGCCCCGGAGGAGTGATCCACCGGGGCCGAAAAGTGTCGCTGTAAGCGTTGGATCAGAGACCGGTGCTTACGTCGATTGTGTTACCCTCTTCCAGGGTCACATATGCTTTCTTGACGTCTTTCCGACGGCCCAGCTGGCCGCGGAACCGCTTGACCTTGCCTTTGGTCACGGTGGTGTTCACCGCCTTGACCTTCACACCAAACAGTGCCTCAACGGCCTCTTTGATCTGCGGCTTGTTGCTTTCGATCGCCACTTCAAAGACAACCGCGCCATTTTCGGACGCCATGGTCGACTTTTCGGTGATGATCGGCTTGCGGATCACGTCGTAGTGTTCTGCCTTCGCGCTCATTTCAGACGAGCCTCCAGTGCTTCGACAGCCGCTTTGGTGAGCACCAGGGTGTCACGCTTGAGGATGTCATAAACGTTTGCACCCATCGACGGCAGGATATCCAGACCTTCGATGTTGCGCGACGCCTTCAGGAACCCTTCGTTCACGGTCGCGCCGTCGATGACCAGAGCGCGTTTCCAGCCCAGGTTTGCAACCTGTTTGGCCAGTGCGGCGGTCTTGCCTTCGGCTTCGGCGTTCTCGATCACAACCAGTTCACCTGCTTTGGCTTTGGCCGACAGAGCGTGGCGCAGGCCAAGCTTGCGGAACTTTTTCGGCAGGTCGTGGCCGTGCGAACGAGGGGTCGGGCCCTTGTAAACACCACCCTTGCGGAAGATCGGTGCGTTACGGTCACCATGGCGTGCGCCACCGGTGCCCTTCTGGCGGTAGATCTTCTTGGTCGAGTAGCTGGTTTCCGAGCGGGTCTTGACCTTGTGGGTGCCGGCCTGCGCGTTGTTACGCTGCCAACGGACCACACGGTGCAGGATGTCCGCGCGCGGCTCGAGGCCGAACAGGTCTGCATCCAGCTCGATGTCGCCGGCCTTGCCGCCGTCCAGTTTGATTACATCAAGTTTCATGCTTCACCACCTTCCGCGGATACTTCGTCCGCAGGTGCTTCGGTTGCAGCCGATTTCACAGCAGCCGGGAAAGGCAGGCCTTCCGGTGCTTTCTTCTTCACGGCGTCCTTGACGGTGACCCAGCCCGATTTCGGTCCGGGAACGGCGCCTTTGATGAAGACCAGACCACGGTCGGCGTCGGTTTTGACAACTTCCAGGTTCTGGGTGGTAACACGGGCAGCACCCATGTGACCGGCCATCTTCTTGCCTTTGAACACCTTGCCCGGGTCCTGACACTGACCGGTCGAACCGTGCGAACGGTGGCTGATCGACACACCGTGCGAGGCGCGCAGACCACCGAAGTTGTGGCGCTTCATCGCACCGGCAAAGCCTTTACCGATCGAGGTGCCCGACACGTCAACCTTCTGACCAGCCAGGAAGTGTTCTGCCGAGATTTCGGCGCCCACTTCGATCAGGCCATCTTCGGAGACGCGGAACTCGGCCAGCTTGCGCTTGGGCTCGACCTTGGCAGCGGCATAGTGACCGCGCATGGCCTTCGAGGTGCGTTTTGCCTTGGCAGCACCAGCGCCCAGCTGAACGGCGGTGTAGCCGTCTTTTTCAGCGGTCCGCTGTGCAACAACCTGCAGGTTGTCCAGGTGAAGAACGGTCACAGGGATCTGCTTGCCGTCTTCCATGAACAGGCGGGTCATGCCAACTTTTTTTGCGATAATACCAGAGCGCATATTCTATACCCTCCGATCTTACGACTGCAGCTTGATCTCGACGTCCACACCAGCAGCCAGGTCGAGCTTCATCAGCGCGTCCACGGTCTGGGGGGTCGGATCAACGATGTCGAGCAGACGCTTGTGCGTGCGGATCTCGAACTGGTCGCGGGATTTCTTGTCAACGTGAGGGCCACGGAGAACCGTGAACTTCTCGATCTTGTTCGGCAGCGGGATCGGGCCGCGCACATTCGCGCCGGTCCGCTTGGCAGTGTTGACGATCTCTTGCGTGCTGGCATCCAGAACGCGATAGTCAAATGCCTTCAGCCGAATACGGATATTTTGGCTTTGCATAATAACAGCCTTTTGTCAGGCGTTGGGGTTGAGAGGAGGACAGACGCGCATCGCCAACCCTCATCGAACCCAAAAGGCGGGAATCACCCCGCCTTGACGTTCTTGTTGAGAACTCGCGCGTATTAGTGGGGTTGGCGGGGTTTGGCAAGGGGGAAGTTGGTTCTCTCTCAGACGGCAGCTGAGAGACACGTGTCGAACCGAGAACGACATCGACGCGAAGCATCTGAATTTTCACTTTTTGGTTGGGAATACCCGACTTGAATACCACTCTAAACTGAGTAGTCCTTGGGTCTAAGTATCTGACAGACTTACCCGCACTTGCTTTTATAATCAGTGGGAAACCCTACGCTTTGACGGAAGCCTTGTTATCCAATTCACTTGTTTTCCCTGCTTTGTTGCATGTGGGCGCGTTTGATATTGCACACCTGTTTAACGACGATCCCAACATCCATTATACCCACGCAATCGCGATACAGTTTTTTTTACTGATGCTGTTGTTTACTTTGACTTCCCCCCTCTTCCTTTTGGGTTCAATTCTCGCCTTCTGTTTTTCGCCCAGAATGATCGATCCAGAACGATTGGTTGCACCTTGGACCATGTTACTTGCAATCGCACTTTTACTGAGTGCTCCAATGGGCTTCTCCTACATTTTGCTGGGTGTATTCCTTGTTCTGGCCCTACTAAGCTTGGTGACGCTTCGTTGGATGAAAAGTCCGAAGATCAAGCAAGAGTATCTCTGGCAACCTGAGGGTTTTCGGAATGCAAACCTCCCAAAGAAAACCCTTGCACTCTTGATTCTGGGCCTACTTCTTTACTTTCTGAAATCACTCGCAACGGCACTGATTTTTTCAGCGGTGCCATTAAATACTGGTCAGCCAGAGTTCCAGTTACAGTTTTCACACAGAATGAACATCAGTGTTGTGCGTGCATCATACAGGTTTCCAGATACACAATCCTGCCTTGAGAGCGGCGCAGATGCTGGAATCCGCGAAGATCTGCTGCGAATGGATTGGGATGAGATTTCGACGATCGGAGACGCAAAGGTCTGCATGTTCAGGTTGCTACACGAATGGGGTGGTGTGGCTGAGGCTGCATCTTGGCTAGAAGCCCAAGGCTTTCGTGTGGGCGAGAATATCAGTTCCGAAAAACCCTACGAGAACCGAGATGGCACATTACGCGTCGACGGCGGATGGTCGATCAAGAGAAATGGCCCACGCTTTCCAACATCCGGCATTGTGACTCGCATTCTAAAGGCAGTACCTTATGGCATGGGTGTGAGAGCCACCTTTAGCGAAGACGGGGAGGAGCTACTTTATCTCAACATCGATTTTTCCACACTATGAAAACTCGCGACTGCACCGCCTTCTGAGCCAAGGTTCTTCGGCGTATGGTTAGAGTAAACAAAAAGGCCGCCCCTTATGGAGCGGCCTTCGTTTGTTCACCGATGTGCCGGGCTGAAGCCTGGCCTACGGATTATTCTACGATCTTCGACACGACGCCGGCGCCG
>NZ_JBQFZK010000020.1:0-61591 GCF_056542185.1 Ruegeria sp. AE4
CAGAGCCAATGATCCCAAACGCATGTTCAATACCATGCATCTGCAAAACCTTAACAAAGGCCTCTTCCGTCGTCATCTTCATAGGGGTGTTCTCCAAGCAAGAGTGAGAAAACCGGGCACCGGGACCCGGGGGTTGATATGGTTTTGGCGTAAGGGTGCGACCTGCGTTAGGGCCAGACGCGTCTGCGGAATATGTCCAGTGCGATCTCAGGCAGACCGGATGGCATCCGCGATCAGTTCGACGCCGGGGCCTATGCGGTTGGTCGAAATTGAAGAGTACCCGAGGCGGTAGAAATTCTGCGGCCTGTCGGGCCCCGAGAAAAACGGAGCACCCGGTTCGATATGAACACCCTGGTTCTGCAGCTTTAGCGCAAGCTGCGTTGTGTTGACGTGCTCGGGGGCCGACATCCACATTGATGAGCCGCCCATTACGCCCCGTCCAGCCACTGTGAGCCCGCTTTCTTCGATGGCTTTGTCCATCGCATCGCGCCGCTCTTGCAGGGCTTTCGACATACGTCGGATCTGCGCGTCGTAATGGCCCAATGACAGAAAATACGCTGCCGTGCGTTGAATATGACCCGGCGGGTGGCGCAGGACCAACGAGCGAAGAGCACGAGCTTCGCGGATGAAAGGCTCGGATCCGACCATGTATCCAAGCCGCAATCCCGGAAACAGCGACTTGGAAAAACTGCCGACGTAAATCACGCGCCCATCCCGATCCATGGACTTGAGTGCAGGCGAAGGTGCGCTGCGAAAGGCCATTTCGAATTCATAGTCGTCCTCGACAACCATTGCATCCAGATCGCGTGCCCGATCCAGTAGCTTGTTGCGGCGGTCGATCGGCATCGTCGCGGTTGTCGGGCTTTGATGGCTGGGGGTGGTAAAGATGACATCCGCTTCGTCGGGGATCGCTTCTGGTGGCAAGCCGTCGCGATCGACGCTCAGGGGGGTCACAGCGCAGTCCCAGTGGTTCAAAAGGCTTCGCAGCGCGTAGTAGCAGGGATCTTCGATTACGGCCGTGCGTTTGTGTGTCAGCAAGATGCGTGAGGCCAGCCAAAGCGCGTTCTGCGCGCCCAGGGTGATCAAGATCTCTTCGGGGCGGGCGACGATACCACGGCGCGGCAGGGTGTGGCGCGCGATGAATTCGATTAGCAACGGATCATCCTGATCCACGTAATCCCCTGTCAGCGAATCGAAGTCTTTGTGCCCCAATGCGCGAACCGCGCATAATCTCCAGTTGGCGTGATCAAACAGGGTTCGGTCGGCCTGACCGTAGATGAACGGATAGCGGTATTCGCGCCAATTGCTGGGTTTCGGCAGGACGTCGCTGTCCAGAAAGCGGCGCGCCAATGCCCTGTCCCAGTCGACAGATTCCGTGCCGCGCTGCACGGGCGAGTATTTGGGCGGAACCGGTGCGTTTTGCGAGACGTAATATCCTGACCGGCCCTTTGCCGTCAGATAATCATTGGCCAGCAACTCGGTATAGGCAAGCGTCACCGTGATGCGGCTGACGCCCAGGTGTGCGGCCAGCTTTCGCGAGGATGGCAGTTTTTCCCCCACGTGAAAGCGACCGGACAGAATGCCCTCGGCAATCATCTGCTGGATCTGGGCCTGCAACGTGCCCTGACCGTTGAGCTCAAGAAAGAATGTTTCGACCGATATCCCCATGCCTGCTTATAGGTTGGACTTAAGGCAGGGGCAATCTGGACTTACAGTGTCATGAAAAATTTTCCCAAGTGGGTTGACCAGGGTCCTTTGTGAAACTACAAAACTAGAGATCTAGTTTAATGGAGGCAACTCATGTGGGAAACTGCTGCTGCCGGATTTTCCGCCATGGGTTCGGAAGCCCGGCTGAAAGTCCTCAAGACGCTAGTGCGGGCTGGTGAGGCCGGTCTGACCGTTGGCGAAATCCAGAACCGGACGGGGATTGCCCCGTCGACTTTGGCGCACCACCTGCGGTTTCTTGCAGCCGGAGGTGTGGTCGAGCAGGAAAAGATTGGTCGCACCACGATCAACCGGGCCTGTTATGACGAATTGAAGACGCTGGCGCAGTTCATTCTTAGCGAATGCTGCGCTGACGCGGTTGGAAAGGCGGCCAACGATGGCTGAATTGACGCAATCGCCCCGGCTGACCGCCAAAGGTGCACTTGAGATGATCAAGACACCCTGGGCATTGATTGTCGCCATTCTTGTGGCGGTGGCCGTTCTCGACCCCGGCAACATGCGCGAGGTTGCGAGTTTTGCAGTCAGGGCCTTGGCGCATACAGGACAATACATCCTGTTTGCCGTGCTTCTGTTGTCATATCTCAAGGCAACCGGGGCCGAGGTGATGGTGGCGCGCGCCTTTGAAGGGCGCGAGACCCGGATGATCTTTCTGGCCGCCCTGTTCGGCGGACTTGCACCATTTTGTTCTTGCGAAGTCATTCCCTTTATTGCGGGCTTGCTTGCACTCGGAGCGCCGCTGTCGGCCGTGATGGCGTTCTGGCTCAGCTCGCCATTGATCGACCCGCCGACGCTTTTGATTACGGCTGCTGCGCTGGGATGGCCCTTTGCCATCGGTAAAGCGGTTGCAGCCGTTGCGCTTGGCCTGTTCGGCGGGTTCGCGGTTCGGTTACTGATGCAGCAGGGGGCATTTGCCCAGCCCTTGCGCGAATACAAACCTGCCGGGTGTTGCGGATGTGGTCCGAAAGCGGATGACAAGCCGGTCTGGAAGTTCTGGCAAGAGCCCGAGCGTCGCGTTCGGTTCCGTTCGGAATTCGTGCACAACGGGCTGTTCCTGCTGAAGTGGCTGGCGTTGGCCTATGTGCTCGAAGCTTTGTTGGTCAACTATGTGCCTGCGGACCTGATCGCTGGCGTCGTTGGCGGAGAAGGCGTGCTGCCGATCATTGTCGCCGCGCTGGTGGGGATGCCGGCCTATCTGAACTCTTACGTCGCGCCGCCGCTGCTGGCGGGTCTGATCGATCAGGGCATGACCGCGGGGGCTGCGATGTCGTTCATGGTTGCGGGAGCCGTCAGTTCCATACCGGCGATGGCCGCAGTCTGGTCATTGGTCAAACCGCGCGTGTTTGCCGCCTACCTGAGCCTTGGTGTGGGGGGCGCAATAATCGCAGGTATCATCTTTCAGGTGGTTTGAATGAAAAAGCTGCCCGATGTCAGCATCGGGTGGCCTTATTTTGTTGGTTATCTCGATCAACCGGATTCGCAGAGGCTGGGCAGTTTGAATCGATACCGTGCTTCACCGCTTTTAACGTAAACGCGTTTTTCCACGCAGGCCGTCGTTCCAACGGTTTGTGAAATCTGCGACTCGGTCGACGTAATCGACGTGGCCGATCCATCGGGCAGGCGAACCGAGGCCACGACGCCGTTCTTCAGGTCCCCGTTCACCGGGGTTGCGGACAGAACCGGTACGATCAGGAAAGCCTCGTGCTCGTGTTCGCCTTCGTCCCCCAGCAGAAACAAGGTGGTAACGATGGCAATCATGACAATACCGCCCGCCAGACCCAGCCCCCATGTCCTGAGAAAGGCATAGATCGTTACGGCGCGGTGCGGGCCGAAAATCGCAGAAAGTATGTTCAGCATGACAAGTCCGTCAAAAAAGCCCCAGCCGTTCCGACCGGGGCTGATTGTCTGTTACAGACGAGGATCATCCTCGTCTTCATCATCCGCCCCGCCTTTGGGCAGGTTGAAGAAACTGTCGGCGTCGATGATAGGCTCGTCGTCTTTTTCATCCGACCGATCATCGGACAGCGAGAAGGTTTCCAGACCTTCGATCGCGGTCGGGATTTTCGGCGCAGCGTCCATTTCCAGCGACTGCTCGGTCGAAACCAGCTTGCGACGCTCGTCATCGCTCATCACGCCGCCTTCGGCCGCTTTCTTGGCAGCGGCCTTCTGCACGATCGCATCCAGTTCGGACTGTTTGCACAGGCCCAAAGCAACCGGGTCGATCGGCTGCATGTTTGAGATGTTCCAGTGCGTGCGCTCGCGGATCGACTGGATGGTCGGCTTGGTGGTGCCAACCAGCTTGGCGATCTGGCCGTCGCTGAGTTCGGGGTGGAACTTGACCAGCCACAGGATCGAGTTCGGACGGTCCTGACGCTTGGACAGCGGGGTATACCGCGGGCCACGGCGCTTTTCTTCGCCGGATGCCGCCGGATTGAACTTGAGCTTCAGCTTGTGCAGCGGGTTGTTCTGCGCGGCGTCGATCTCATCCTGAGTCAGCTGGTTGTTTGCGATCGGGTCAAAGCCCTTTACGCCTGCGGCCACATCGCCATCGGCGATGCCCTGCACTTCCAGTTCGTGCATCCCTACGAAATCCGCGATCTGCTTGAAGCTGATCGTGGTGTTGTCCACCAGCCATACGGCGGTTGCCTTGGCCATAAGCGGTTTTGCCATCAGCCCGTCTCCTATACATACATCTTTCCCGTCGCCGGAATTCGGCGGCCCCTTGGTCTTGGGGCAGGTTTCCGTTGTCGGGGAACTTGGCCCGTATATAGTCGCCACGCAGCAAGAAGGGAAGAGGCGAATGCGCTGGGTCGTATTGTGGGTCTTCAGCGCGATGACAGCGCTGGCCGAAGGTGAAAAAGCAGGTGAGTTCGACTATTACGTCCTGTCGCTTAGCTGGTCGCCCAACTGGTGCGCCCGTGAAGGGGACGCGCGCGGGTCAGACCAATGTGACGACCGGCACGACCACGGATGGATCCTGCACGGGCTCTGGCCGCAATTTCATCAGGGCTGGCCATCCTTCTGCCGCTCGCCCGAGGCGCCGCCAACACGCCGCATGACGCGGGAAATGGAAGATATTCAGGGTAGTGCGGGCCTTGCATGGCATCAGTGGAAGAAACACGGCACCTGTTCGGGGCTTTCTGCGCCCGACTATTTCGCCCTGTCCCGGCGTGCCTATGACGCTGTCGAACGCCCGCAGGTCTTCCGCAAGCTGGACGCATCCGTCAAACTGCCGGCTTCGGTGGTCGAGGATGCGTTTTTGAAAGCCAATCCGGAACTGGAGCGCGATATGATCACGGTCACCTGCAAACAGGGCTATATCGAAGAGGTCCGCCTATGCCTGTCGCGCGACCTTGATCCGGTGCCATGCGGCCGCGATGTAATTCGCGACTGCACCGCCAAGGACGCGCTGTTCGATCCGATTCGTTAAAGCTTTTTGTTCTGGCAGTCCCGCGCATAGTCCAGCGCCTTGGCGGTGCCTTTCAGATCAATCGCCATCACCACCTCGCCTGCGGGATTGTAAACTGTCATCGTCTTGTTCTGGGCAATCGCGGTGACGAAATTCCGGTCGGTAAAAAACACCGTCGCACCGGGCACTTTGCGTTCATTGAACCCGATAGCGGTGGCATCAAAGCTCTTGCCGTCCAGTTCGAACCGGATGGGATAGCTCTCACCTTGCTTAATGTCGCCCCAGGCTTTGTTGTACACGGCGAAATACCCGCGATTGCCCAACGCGTCGTAACCCAGCCTGACCACCGAGAGATCCTGATACACCGTCTGGATCAGACACCCGTTCCCAAGCGCGGGGTCCATCATAATGTTCCAGCCTTCGACGAAGCCCTTGTCGACCAGTTCCTGCGACAGGGCAGCGGTTGCGGTGAAGGCGGCGAAGGTAAAGGCGAGAAGGCGGGTCAAGTTAAGCACTCCCAACTAAAAAATGTGGTTGGCTGTATCTAACTGTAACTCGGTTTCAGGCAAACAGTATTCTCTGAAACCTAGTCCAGATGCTTCAGCAGTCTCAAAGTACGACAGTTTTGCGCGGCAACTATGCTACAGTGATTGCGTTCAAGAATGTGAGAAACGCTATGACTGCCAACAAAGCGCAGGCGGATTACTGGAGTTCAGCTCCGGGACTTCAGTGGATCAGGTTCGAAGAAGAACTGGACGCTGTTTTTGAAGCGGTGGACCAAGAACTCATCCGGCGAGCGGGTGATATCCATGATGCGGATGTACTTGATGTTGGTTGCGGAACCGGCGCCACGAGCCGTGCTTTTGCGAAAAAGCTGACCCCAAATGGAACACTGACGGCGCTGGATATTTCCAAACCGCTCTTGGAGCACGCTCAAAAGAAAGCTGGAAAACTTACTGTAAAATCAAAGTATTTTTTGATGGACGCGCAACAAGGTGCGATCCCAAGCGCGCCATTTGATCTTGTGATTTCGCGCTTTGGCGTCATGTTCTTTTCCGATCCGAACGCTGCGTTTGCCAATATACGAAAGCACATGCGGGCGCGGGGGCGTTTGATTGTAGCGGCTTGGGCTCCAATGGCAATAAACCCTTGGTTCGATGCTCCGTGCAAAGCGGCAGTTTCACGTTTGGGTCCACCTGATCCTGCTGATCCCAACGCACCGGGACCGCTGGGTTTTCAGGATATCGATTACGTTGTCGATGTGTTGAAAAAAGCAGGATTCAGAAATGTGACAGGAGAAGTTTCGGCGATCACACTAAAACATCAAGGACCGCTCAAAAAAGTTGCTGACTTGGCTTCCAACATAGGACCAGCAGCGCGAATTCTAAAAAAGTATTGTGGAACGGATGCGGATGTCGCGGCAATACAAGAAGCCGTTATGGAAAAATTCAGGGTATTCGAGAAGCCGGAGGGCGTGGGTATTCCCGCAAAGTTAAACTTTTTTGAAGCAGTTAACCCTGGATAAGCTTACAAAAGACAGCCAGGAGACAGACACGTACAGCTGGTGTAACACCCCACGTCAGTCTACAATTCCTTACGCGCCCTGAGCGCCGCCGTGATCGTCCCGTCGTCCAGATAATCCAACTCTCCACCGATGGGCACGCCTTGCGCCAGTGAGGTCAGGCGCACCTGGCCTTCCAGCTGATCGGCGATGTAATGGGCGGTGGTCTGGCCGTCGACAGTGGCGTTCAGGGCAAGGATCACTTCGGTGATCCCTTCGGCCAGGACCCGATCCCTGAGGCGGGGAATGCGCAGCTCGTCCGGGCCGATACCGTCCAGTGCAGACAGTGTGCCACCCAGCACGTGATAGCGGCCTTTGAAGACCCCTGACCGTTCCATCGCCCAAAGGTCGGCGACGTCCTCGACCACGCAGAGTTCGCCGGTCGCTCGGGCCTCGCTATTGCATATGTCACAGATATCCGTGGTGCCCACATTGCCGCAATTCAGGCATTCGCGGGCGGTGACGGCCACTTGCTGCATGGCGTCTGACAGGGGCGTCAGCAGCAGAGCGCGTTTGCGGATCAGGTGCAGCACCGCGCGGCGGGCCGAGCGCGGGCCCAACCCCGGCAGTTTGGCCATCAGGTCGATCAGATTGTCGATTTCGCTGTTCGTGCCCATGGCCTGTCCTGCTTTGCGCCGGAGGGAGCCTCCGGCGGGAGTATTTGGGAAAAGATGAAGCTCAGAACGGTAGCTTGATGTCTTTGGGCAAGCCCATGCTTTCGGTCAGCTTGCCCATCTCTTCCTGTGAACGTTCGGCGGCTTTGGCCTGAGCGTCCTTGATGGCGGCCAGGATCAGGTCTTCGACCACTTCCTTGTCGTCGCCGTTGAAGATCGACGGGTCGATGTCCAGCCCCTTGAGTTCACCCTTGGCTGTGGCCGTTGCCTTGACCAGCCCTGCACCGGATTCGCCGACAACCATCATGTTGTTCAGTTCTTCCTGCATTTCGGTCATCTTGGTTTGCAGGTCTTGTGCGGATTTCATCATCTTGGCCATGTCGCCCAGACCGCCAAGCCCGCCGAGTCCTTTCAGCATCAGTCGTCTCCTGTGTTTCTGTTTGGTTCTAAATACGGACCGCAGGCAGGCGGCACAAGAGGTCTCCCGCCTGTCCAGATCAGAGCGTCGCGGACTGATCATTTATCCGCCCGCATTCCCTCCCTCAGTTGCATGGTGGAGGGGCGTGAGTATGCCGGTTTCTTGAGGCGTGGACCCGCGGGCTTAGGCCTAATCCTCTTCGAACGGGTCCCATTCCTCTTCGACTTCGGGAAGGGCCTCGGTCACAACCTTGGCGGCGCGCTGCTCCGGTGTTTCGATCCGAATGATCTTTGCCTTGGGGAATTGCGTCAGCACGGCCTGAACCAGCGGGTGTTCTTCGGCCTCGGCTTTCAGGGCCAGTTCGGCCCGGTCCCGCACTTCCGCGATGGTCGCGGCATCCCCGTCCGAGACAATGGAGACGGCCCACCGATTGCCGGTCCAGCGTTGCAGGGCAGAGCCCAATCGCGACGCCAGATCCGACGGTGCCTGAGGTGTCTGGGTGAATTCGATCCGGCCAGGCTGGTACGACACAAGGCGCACGCCGCTTTCCACCTCGACAAGCAGTTTCACATCGCGGTTTGTGCGGATCAGTTCCACCACATGCCCGAAGGTTGGATAGCGGGCCAGGGCCGTCTGTGCATCCTGCGCCAGCGCGGCAACCGGTGCGCCACCCGCGCCGCGCGGGGGCGATGTATAGGCAGGCGGCGGGGTCGCGTTGGATTGCGTTGCCACAGTGGCCTGCCGGGACAGTGACATGCCCCCGCCCGGCCCGCCGGGAGGCGAAGGTGGGACGTCTTGCAGCCGTTTGATCAGCTCTTCGGGGCTGGGCAAATCGGCGACATGCGTCAGTCGGATAACAGCCATTTCGGCGGCCATCATCGCGTTGGGCGCGGCAGAGACTTCCTCCAGCGCCTTCAGCAGCATTTGCCACATCCGGGTCAGAACCCGCATCGGCAAGGCCTCGGCCATGTGCTGGCCCCGTGTGCGTTCGTCGGGGGAAACTGTCGGGTCTTCGGCCGCGTCAGGTGTGATCTTTACGACAGACACCCAATGCGTGATTTCGGCCAGATCGCGCAGCACGGCCAGAGGATCTGCACCTTCCGCATATTGACCGCTCAGTTCAGTGAGCGCCCCTGCCGCGTCACCACGCAGGATCATGTCCATCAGGTCCAGAACCCGTCCACGATCGGCCAGACCCAGCATCGCACGGACCTGATCCGCCGTCGTCTCACCGGCTCCGTGCGAGATTGCCTGATCCAGCAGTGAGGTCGCGTCGCGGGCCGATCCTTCTGCGGCGCGGGTGATCAACGCCAGCGCATCGTCGGCGATCTGCGCGCTCTCCGCCCCGGCGATCTTGCGCAGCAGGCCGATCATGTCTTCGGGCTCGATCCGGCGCAGGTCAAAGCGCTGACACCGCGACAGAACCGTGACCGGCACTTTGCGAATCTCGGTGGTCGCGAAGATGAATTTCACATGTGCGGGCGGTTCCTCGAGCGTCTTGAGCAGCGCGTTGAATGCGCTGGTCGAGAGCATGTGAACCTCGTCGATGATGTAGATCTTGTAGCGTGCACTGGCGGCGCGATAGCGGACACTGTCGATGATCTCGCGGATATCGTTGACGCCGGTACGGCTGGCCGCATCCATTTCCATCACATCGACATGGCGACCTTCCATGATTGCGACGCAATGCTCGCACTGACCGCAAGGCTCGGTTGTCGGTCCTCCGGTTCCATCCGGTCCGATGCAGTTCATGCCTTTGGCGATGATCCGCGCCGTGGTGGTTTTTCCCGTTCCGCGAATGCCGGTCATGATAAAGGCCTGCGCAATCCGGTCGGCCTCGAAGGCGTTTTTTAGGGTGCGCACCATAGCATCTTGACCCACCAGGTCGGCAAAGGTTTCCGGGCGGTATTTGCGGGCGAGAACCTGATAGGCGGGGCTTGGCGTGTCTGTCATGTCTTCTCGCTCGGATTCGGTGCTTCGGCACAGCGTAGTGGCGGCGGCACTCCGCGTCCACTGTGGGGCGCGATGATTTTTTGTTTCAGAAACGGGCTGGTTTCCAACTAAACTGGTCCAGCGGATTTAATGACTCATTTCTTAAAGAGTACCTTGGGGGAGGACGCACTTCATGTCGCAGCTGGTCATTTTTGCTCTGCAGGTCGGAGGCGGAACGCTTGCCCTTACTTCAATGCCCGGGCGAGGCGGGGATTACGTCGGCGATCTGGATATGATTGCGGCGTGGAAACCGGGCCTTGTGATTTCAATGACGACGGCTGTTGAAATGCTTCAGGATGGCGCGCAGCACTTTGGCAGCGACATCCAAAGCCGTGCCAGCCGGTGGGTTCACCTGCCGATCGAAGATTTTGGAGCACCGACGCAGGCGGTTCAGAAGGCCTGGCCAGAGGTCAGCGCCACGGCCCGACATGCGCTGTCGGGCGGTGGCCGGGTTCTTGTGCATTGCCGTGGGGGGTGCGGCAGATCCGGGATGATTGTTCTGCGACTGATGGTTGAATGCGGTGAACGCGCCAGCGACGCACTGGACCGCCTGCGGGCCGTGCGCCCCTGCGCTGTCGAAACCGATGCGCAGCTGGCCTGGGCGTCCCGGATCACCCCGGCACAGGTGGAAGTGGGATCAAGCTGACAGCTGATGGGTTGCGTAGCCGGTTTTCCGGGGCCGGATCGTTGAAACCTCGATCATGGCGCAAGGCGGGTTCGCGACAATGCCCGAGGGCAGCGTGCTGAATGTAGGTCCGAAGATCAAATCGGCATAGGCATCAAGGTCCCGAATTGCCGTATCAGGGTGCGCCCCGCAGAAAACGCGAACACTGTCGGATCGCGCTCGGATCGTTGCCATGCACCCTTCCGCGCAATGTGACAGCGCGCTGTTGCCTTCAAATTCGAAATCCTCGCTGGTGGCCGAAACCGCCTGCGCCATGGCTTCGGAAATCGAGCGGGCCAGTCGCGCCAAAGCCGGGCAGGTTTTCCCAGTCCGCTGGCACACAGTAGCGCTGTATTCGTGTGACTTTGTCTTCCAGATCATCCTGCGCCCTCCGCGCGTGGTGGGCTGGATATTGGGGCAGGTGGGACAGCATCTCGCTGTCAGGACCTGCCCGGACACCCCGCCCGAGTTTCGGTTTCAGTTCCGATGGCAGGTCTCCTGACTTGCGGGTCATTGCTCTGCCGACCTTCCCAGCCCGTGGGCCAGTGGTATTTCGGCATTGCTTACCGCTTACAGTTGCGGGGGCAGTCGCGGACTTGGTTGATATCTGTGTGACCAGACAAACCGCACCGTGTTCCCTTTTCATCCCGACCTCTTGTGGGGGCCGGAAACCATCACACAACCGCTAGCGCCTGATCGCGTTCCGAGTCAAGCCGATCTTTAGGCCGGACGTTTGGTCATGCTGGATGCGGTTTACGTTCCGGCTTAGTTTCGTCGGCATCGAAGGCAGGCAAACCATTGTTTCAGCGAAAGCCGGGGATCATGTTGGATACGGAACAGACGGTGTTGATCGAAGATTTCCGCTTTCCGTCAGGGTCCGTGACCTTGTCGGCGCGGCTGTACCGGCCAGTGGGTGAGCCGGAAACCGTTGTCGTACTTAACAGTGCCACGGGTGTGCCGCGTGACTATTATCAACATTTTGCGCGATGGCTGGCTACCAAGCGGGGGATAGCTTGCCTGACCTATGACTATCGGGACTACGGGCTTTCTTTGGTCGGCCGCCTGAAAGACGCAACTGCAACAATGGCGGATTGGGCGTTGATCGACATGCCAGCGGCACGGGCCGAAATGCGCAGGCGGTTTCCAAAGGCGCAGCAGTGGACCATCGGCCATTCCGTCGGTGCGATGCTGGGGCCGGTGCAGCCGGATATCGACCAGATCGACCGAATGATCGGTGTGTGTTCGGGACTGGTGACTTTGAAAGATCACCCATGGCCCTATCGGGGGTTGGCAGGGCTGTTCTGGTATGGCCATGCACCGCTGATGGTGCGGGCACTTGGCTATCTACCCGGCAAAGCAATCGGGTTTGGTTCGGACCTGCCCGCCTCGGTCTACTGGCAATGGCGCAAATGGTGTACAGCCCCTCTTAGCTACGTTCCCGAGATCGGGCAGAATTTGCCTGATGCGCATTGGGGCAGTTCTGGAACACCAGTGGATCTGTTCACGTTCGAAGATGACCAGATGGCTCCGCCCGAGGCGGTTTGGCGCCTTGCTGATTTGTATGGCCCCGAGGCCAGACGCCACCTTCTGAAGCCGGCTGAATTCGGACTGCCGGAAATAGGCCATATCGGAGCATTTGCCCGTCGCAATGCAGCGGTCTGGCCGCGCCTGATCGCCTGATCAGACGCGACGCAGGTTTTCCTAACACCTTGCAGTTATGGCCGTTTGCGAAGCTTCTTGTCCTGCATGACACCGCGCACCATCTTGCCGAACGCCTTGTCCCGCGCCCGCGATTGGGCAACGGTTTCCGAGTTTCGCTGATCTTCACGCCGCAGCTTGCGCCAACGGTCCAGCCGGGTCGGGTCAAGTGCGCCTTCGCCGATTGCGTTCTGCACGGCACAGCCGGGCTCGGTCTCGTGCTGACAATCCGAAAAGCGACAGCTTTGGCCAAGCTCCGTGATGTCCGAGAACACGTTGTCGATCCCGTCCTGAGCGTCCAGCAAACGCAGTGCGCGCATTCCCGGCGTATCGATCAGCCAGCCACCGTTACCCATCCGGTGCAACGCGCGCACCGTTGTCGTGTGTCTGCCCCGTGCGTCGTCTTCGCGAATTTCAGACGTGGCGAGGTTTTGATCCGTCATGGCGTTGCTGAGCGTCGTTTTACCTACGCCCGACGACCCGACCAGCGCGCCGGTCTGGCCTTTGGGGCACCATGCCAGAACCTTTTCGACATCTGCCGGGTCCAGCGCATTGACCGCCAGCACCGACAGAAAAGGGTCCAGAGATTGCACTTGTCCCGAGAAACTGCCGGGGTCATCCGACTGGTCAGCTTTCGTCAGGACAACGACCGGATAACATCCGGCCTGATGCGCCAGCGCCAGATAACGTTCCAGCCGGGGAAGGTTGAAGTCCGCATTGCACGAGCTGACGATGAACAACACATCGACATTGGCTGCTATCAGTTGTGTTGCGGCACCTGTACCGGCAGCCCTGCGTTGCAGCAGGCTGCGCCGGTCCAGAATGTGACGCACGCGGTTTTCGGCGTCGGCAAGGACCCAATCCCCAACGGCATATGAACCGGTCGGATTATCCGGTGTCAGCAAAGGGATATCACCATCCGGGCTCAGCCCGATCAGACGGTCCCGATGTACCGATGCGATACGAAAGGGCGTGTCAGAAGGAAAAACCGCATGCTGCGCGGCAAAGTAAGAGGACCATCCCAGGTCCGAAAGCGTATAAGACATTTATCTGCCTGTTTTCAGAAACAGCAATGCCAACGGATGGCAAGCGCGCATCCGCAGGTCGTGTGTTCAGGCAGTCCGGTGATTCCGGTGAATCAGAACCAGTCTGCCCGAAGGGTTTTCACTACAGTCATAAAGCCCTCCTGTGGCTGTGGTTCACGAAGTGAGAGGTTGGACATCGACCCAAGCGGGGCTCGTTGTGGCTGCTTCCTTCCGGACCTGACCAGGTTGGCGAGGCGCTCGCCCGCGCCAACCTCTCGAGTCCGGATATAGGGAAGGCATCGGGAAAAGACAACCCGTCAGAGCGTCAGGCGGATTCGTTCAAATCCCCTGCCATCCGAGCCCAGCAGCACGGGATCGAACCTGCGTAACTCATCCAGATATTTCAGGGCGCCCGGACCTGTTCGAAGAATTGTCGTCACGCCCCGCCGCGGCATCAGCGAGAACGGGTAGGGCTGCGAGACGGTCGGATCAGGTGGAAGGTGCTGTAACAGGTAATCCCGCACAAGGTCCTTGATGCTCAGCGGTGGCAGGCTGATCTGCTCTGTCGTTGTCGCATGCGGAAAATGCCCGCCTCCGCTGGCGCGGTAATTGTTCAGCGCCATAACGAATATCTGCTCCGGTCGTACGGGATGGCCTGCATATGTCAGATCACTGATCCGCCTGTGGTCGGGATGGATCATTTTCCCCTGCGCATCGTATCGCGGCGGCTGTGTGGGGTCGATCTGATAAGACAGTCCAAACACGATGTCGAAATTGTACCCGGCCCGTTCAGGGTTGATCAGTTCGGGTTCGGAACCAGACTTTAACTGGTTGAATACGCTGGCTGACATCTCCAACCAGTCCAGCAGGTGCGCACCGCTGATCCGGATTGCGCGCAACTCGTTGGGAAACACATGCAGATCCGCGACATGGCGTAGACATATCTCTCCGGCGGGTACCTCGGTATAATGGCGGGGTCCTGCGCGCCCGCCGGATTTGGCAGGCGAAACAACCGACAATGTCGGCAGACCCGCCAGATCGGTTCCCTGCAAGAACGGGCGCAGTGCGGCGGCTTGCGCTGCAGCTACAAGGGTCAGCGCGCGATCCGGCGCACAGCAACTGAAATAGCTGTGCAATGTATCCGGGATATGTGCCACCGGTGCGGCAACGGATTGACGGGTCATACGATGCGCCACCTCACACAGGACCGCAATTTCACTGTCTTCCCCGACGGCTGTGCCGTTGCTGATAACCGGACGCAGTTCGACGCGGCTATCCCGGATTTGCACTTTGCCGTCCGGCCCGGCGGTCACGGCCAAATCGATAACCCCCAGGTAAGAGCCCGCTGATCCCGGCATGACAACGGGCGTTCCATGTACCAGCCCCGTCAGGTGATCGACCATCGGGGTATTGGCATGGCCCTCTCCTGGAAGTGTCAGGTGAGTGTGCCCGGCTACAATGGCATCGATGCCTTTGATCGCGGCCAAGGGTATCACGGCGTTTTCCATCCCCGCCACCGGTGCGGTGCCCCCAAGGCCGGAATGAGCAAGCGCCACGATGATATCACACCCCTCGTCGCGCAATGTCTGCGTCAGGGACTTTGCCGCAACCAGGATATCCTCGACGACGATATCGTCATCCAGATTATGCGCCTCCCAACAGGCCGTTTGCGGCGGAAGAACCGAGAAGATGCCGATGCGAACAGGAATGTCTTTACCGTTCAAAGACACAGTGCGGTTCAGAACGATATGCCGCTGCCAGGGCTGAGGTCCGCGCGTGCGATACAGGTTGCTGCAAATAACCGGGCAGGGGGCTTGCGTCAGGATGTTGCCCAATGTCGCCAGCCCGAACCCGAAATCATGGTTGCCCAGCCCGATCGCGTCATAATCCAAGGCTTTGAACGCCTTCATCATCGGATGGGCAGTGCCACTTTTTGCTGCCCAATCGCCCATTGGGGTTCCCTGCAACGAATCCCCGTTGTCAAACATCAGCACCAGCGCGTCCTTGGCCTCTTGCCGGGCTGCGCGGATCAGGCTGGCGGTGCGTGTCAATCCAATCGTCTGGTCTGGCGTGTCAGTGTAATAGTCAAAACCGGTCAGGTTCATATGCAGGTCGGTTGTGGCCAGAATGCGAATTTTCCCACTGTCACCAATGGGCTGTACCTGCGTCGAGGAGGGGATCTTCACTTTGAGTATTCTGCTATTGAATGTGTGTATTGATTAAATCCATCAAAATTCACTCTAGATGATTTTTCCGAGGCCACCATGCGGCTTTTCAGCGGCAGGGTGGTGGATTTTCTATCCCTGAATAGCCATTGCAACACGGGCTGAGACGTGGCAGCCCTGTGCGCAAGACCAAAAGGAAATCCAATGAAAAACGCAGAGCAGGTAACCTTCGGGGGTTCGGGCCTTGATCGGGCGGCGCAGTATCGCGGAGATGCGGACAAGCTGGCCGAGGCGATGCACAACCCGGCCGCGCGATGTGTCTTGCTGTGGCGTGGAAAACTGCTGGTACAGGGTGAGGGGCTGGACCAGCTTGCCATGATCCCGATGACGCACCCGCTGATCAGCAATGGTCCCGGCGGCGTCATTGAATCCCCGGTGTTTTTGGGTCTGAGCGCCGACAGCGCCCCCGTGTTTGCCGTTGATATTTCCGCATGGACAGCCGAGGGGCTGGATCTGACCAGTCTGGGCGCCTTCGTGGACAAGTCCGAACAACAACACCCGGATTTACCGCAAGGCCACGTGTTTGCCGAACTGCGCCGGATCATGACACGGCTGTCGGCGCGCGACGCGGAACTGGCGGCAACGTCAAAGGCAATAATCGGCTGGCATGAAACGCATCGCTACTGTGCCCGATGTGGTGCCGCCAGCGAGGTGTCGCAGGGGGGATGGCAGCGCAGTTGCCTGTCCTGTGGCGGGCAGCACTTTCCGCGCACCGATCCGGTTGTGATCATGTTGATCACGCATGGTGACAGCGTGCTGATGGGCCGGTCTCCGGGCTGGCCTGACGGGATGTTCTCCTTGCTGGCGGGATTTGTTGAGCCCGGCGAAACGCTTGAGGCAGCTGTGCGCCGCGAAGTGATGGAAGAGGCGGGCGTGCCGGTAGGTGCGGTTTCGTACCTGTCCAGTCAGCCCTGGCCATTTCCGGCCTCATTGATGTTTGGATGTGCGGGTGAGGCGCTGTCACGCGACATCGTGATCGACCCGGTCGAAATAGAAGAGGCGATGTGGGTCAGCAAATCCGAAATGATGCAGGCCTTTGCCGGTGATCATCCCCGGTTGTTGCCGGCTCGCAAGGGGGCTATCGCTCATTTTCTGCTTCAGAACTGGCTTGCAGATACTCTGGACTGAGGAAACATTAGCTCAGCAATAAAACAGCAAAGGTCATTATGCAGTTTTCAGCGCGCGAAGATATCGAGGCCCCCATCCAATCGGTATTCGACATGGTGTCGGATTTTGAACGATTCGAGCGTATGGCAATGCGCCGTGGCATCGATGTGCGCCGTTTGGGCGGTGGCACAGCGGTGACGGCCGGAACCGAATGGAATACGGAGTTCAAGCTGCGCGGAAAGCCGCGTCAGATGTCGGTGGTGATGACGGATTTCGACAGGCCTTCGCAAATGCGATTTGACGCTGCCAGCAAGGGCATTACCGGGTTCACGACCGTGGATTTTCTGGCCCTGTCCCCGCGCCGGACTCGCCTGAGCGTTGAAATGTCACTCGCCGCCAAGTCCCTGCCGGCACGGTTGCTGTTGCAATCCATGAAACTGGGGCAATCCAGATTTCGCAAGCAGTTTCAGGTGCGTCTCAGCGAATTCGCACGCGAGTTGGAGCAGAGGCACCTGCATGGGGCGTGAACGGCGTCTGCCGGGCTGATTGGGGCAAGGCTTGGGAATGAAACCTCGGATGTCGCACATTATTTTCTGCACGGCGCATCAAGCAGTGGAAAATCGACGATCGCACAGGCATTGCAGCTGAAGACAGAGAAGCCGTTCTGGCATATTTCGATCGATCACCTGCGCGATTCTGGTGTTCTGCCGCTTGAACGCTATCGCCGTGACGAGTTCGATTGGACCGACGACAGATCGGCTGTCTTTGATGGGTTTCATCAGTCGCTGGCTGCTTATGCGGCCTCGGGCAACAATCTGATTTTGGAACATATTCTGGATACGCCGGGGTGGGCCAAAGACTTGCGCGACCTCTTCCGTCCGTTCGATGTTCTTTTCGTAGCTGTCCATTGCCCGGTTCCCGAGTTGAACGCGCGCGAACGATTGCGCGGCAACCGTCCGGTGGGAAGCGCCCAACGTGACCAATCCATGATCCACGCTGGCAGAGTTTACGATATCGAGATTGATTCGACGGACGGCATCGAAGCCAACGTGCAGGCAATTCTTCAAGCATGGCGCAATGACCTGCGCCAATCGGAATTCAGCCCGCTTTTCGCGTGACGCGTCAGCCGCGCGGATGTGCTGCCGGATAGACGCCCAGAACTTCGACATTGGTCGTGAAATGCTCAAGCTCGTCCATGGCCAGCTGCACGTTGCGGTCTTCGGGATGCCCGACAATATCCGCGTAAAACTGCGTCGCGGTGAAGGAGCCGTCGACCATATAGCTTTCCAGCTTGGTCATGTTGATCCCATTGGTGGCAAACCCACCCATCGCTTTGTAAAGCGCGGCAGGGATGTTGCGGACCTGAAACACAAAGCTGGTGATCATCCCATGATCGCCCCGGCGGGACAAATCCGTTTCGCGCGACATGACAAGAAAGCGGGTCGTATTGTCGTCATTATCCTCGATATGGCGGGCCAGCACGTTCAGGTTATAGATCTCACCGGCCAACTCGCTGGCCAGCGCGGCTGAATGCGGATTGCCTTCCTCGGCCACTTCGCGGGCGGCGCGGGCGTTATCGGGGCTGACGCGGCCGCGGATGCCGTGTTCCTTAAGGAAACCTGAACATTGCGGCAGCAGCACCAGATGCGAATGCGCCTCGGTGATGTCTTCGAGTTTTGCACCCGGCACGGCAAGAAGGTTGATGTGAACCCGGACAAAGGCCTCATCGATGATATGCAGCCCGCTGTGGGGTAACAGCCGGTGAATATCGGCCACCCGCCCATAGGTCGTGTTCTCGACCGGAAGCATTGCCAGATCCGCATCGCCTGAGCGGACCGATTCGATCACATCCTCGAAAGTGCGGCAGGGCAGGGCTTCCATATCTGGCCGAGCGTTGCGGCAAGCCTCGTGACTGTAGGCGCCGGGTTCCCCCTGAAAAGCAATGCGATTGGTCATTTGGTCGATTCCATGCAACAAGTTCGCGATTTGGTCGTTTCGTCGCGGTGTCTATACCTTGCCTCTCGCAAGGGGAAGCCTTAGACAGCTGCCCAGACAGCTGAAATGGACTCGCGATCAATGTTCGACACGATGACAGTAACCAAGGCCGCCGCAGGCCTGTTCGGCACATTCCTGGTGCTGCTTCTGGCCAAGTGGGGGGCGGATGTCCTCTATTCTTCCGGTGGCCATGGCTCGGCTGAGGCCGCCTACATTATCGAAACCGAAAGCTCGGGCGAAAGCGCCGACGGTGAAGAAGTGGTCTTTGAGGACCTGCTGGCCGCCGCAGACGTCGAGAGCGGCGCAAAAGTGTTCCGCAAATGCACCGCGTGCCACAAGCTGGAAGACGGCGCAAACGGCACCGGCCCTTACCTGTACGGTGTGGTTAATCGCCCCGTCGCCTCGGCCAACGGCTTCACCGGTTACTCGGCCGGTATGCAGGCGCATGGCGGCAACTGGACACCCGAAGCGCTGGATGCCTTCCTGACCAAGCCCGGCAGCTATATCTCGGGCACATCGATGAGCTTTGCCGGCCTGAAAAAGCCGCAGGATCGCGCCGACGTGATTGCCTATCTGCAGACAATCGGCAACTGATTGCCTGACCGATCAGAACCATTCAAAGCCGCTGCCGCAACGCAGCGGCTTTTTTGTCTGAAGAAACCTTCACAAAGTGCTCACGCATTCTAAACTTGAATCTGCACGTGCTGGCACTTTAGCTAGCGGTTACGACATTGACGGTGACAATGACCGAGAGGATGAGCAATATGATATCCCTGATGCCTGCTGCACGTGATCTTGAGGTAAGGCCATGGGTTGGCATTTTGGGGCTCTGCGCCGCTCTGATTGCTCCGCATGCAGCACAGGCGCTGGATGAAGGCGTCACCCGCAGTCACGGGTATTCGTATTTCGGAAATCTGGATTACCCGGCGGATTATTCGCATCTGAATTATGTGAATCCCAACACCCCCAAGGGTGGCGAGCTTTCGCTGGCAGCCTCTGGAACGTTCGATTCCCTCAACCCCTATTCGCGAAAGGGGCGCGCCGGTGCGCTGACCACATTGCAATATGATCGCCTGTTTGAAAGTGCCGAAGACAGTGTCGGGCAGTATTACGGTGTAGTTGCGGAAAGTCTGGAATATGACGAAGGGCGCAATTACGTCATTTTCCATTTGCGCCCCGAAGCAACTTTTTGGGATGGCACGCCGGTCACGGCGGAAGATGTTGTCTACAGCCACCGTTTGTTCATCGAACAGGGCCTGCCGTCTTATGCGCAGGCCGTTGGCCGTATGGTGACAGGAGCCGAGGCGTTGGATGACCATACCGTAAAATTTACCTTCAATCCCGAAGTCACGCGCCGCAGCCTGATCGAAACCGTCGGCTCAACTCCTGTTTTCTCAAAAGCATGGTTCGAGGCGGATGAGACACGGCGATTGGATGAACCGCGGCTGGAAGTGGCGGTGGGCTCTGGCCCCTACAAGCTCGACAGCTACGACATCAATCGCCGCATCGTTTACAAACGCCGGGACGATTATTGGGGCAAGGACCTGCCTTTCAATGTCGGGCGCAACAACTTTGATACAATCCGGGTTGAGTATTTCGCCGATCAAACGGCGGCTTTCGAGGGTTTCAAGGCGGGTGAATACACATTCCGGATCGAAAGTGATCCCAAGCTTTGGGCGACCGGGTATGATTTCCCAAAGCTGGATGAAGGCACAGTTATTCGGGATGAGATCGCGGATGGCAGCCCGCCGACACCTTCGGGCTTTGTCTTCAACCTTGGAAATCCGCAATTTGCCGACAAGAATGTTCGCAAGGCCCTGGCCCTGGCCTTCAATTTCGAATGGACGAACGAGTCATTGTTGTTCGGCCTGAACACGCCGCGGGATTCTTTCACGCAAGGAACCCCGATCGAGGCGCAAGGCCTGCCCGAAGGGGCGGAGCTGGCGTTCCTGCAGGCGCTTGGCGACGTCGTTCCCGAAGATGTCCTGACGGAACCCGCTGTTGTGGCGCACGAATCAAACCCTGCACGCCTGAATGACCGAAAAAACCTGCGCAAAGCTGCCAACATGCTGGACGAGGCAGGCTGGTCCGTCGGTGAAGGCAATATTCGTCGCAATGCCGAAGGGCAGACTTTGAAGGTGAATATTCCATATCCTTCAAACCTGCCGACCTCGACCGCAACGATGATCGAAACCTATGTCCAGAACCTGCAATCCATCGGGGTGGATGCCTCGACCGAGAAAGTGGATCCGGCGCAATACACGTTGCGCAGCCGCGAGCGGGATTATGACATTGTCTATTCCACGCGCTACGGATCGTTCTTGTCTACCGGGGGCGGTCTGAGCCAGATGTACGGATCGGAAGAAGCGGCCTTTAGCCTGTTCAATCCGGCAGGTCTGGCCAGCCCCTTGGTCGACGCAATCATCGAAGCGTCCTTTGAGACTGACAATCAGGCCGATCAGGACACGGCGTTGATGGCTTTGGACCGCGCCTTGCGGTACGAGTTTTTCGTAATCCCCGTGGGGTACATCGCAGAATATTGGACAGCATATTACGATATGTACGAATACCCGGAAAACCTGCCGCCCTATTCGCTGGGTTATCTTGATCTGTGGTGGATCAATCCGGAAAAACAGGCTGCGTTGAAAGCGAAAGGCGCGCTGCGATAACATGGGCGCCTATATACTAAGACGCTTATTGCTGATCATTCCGACCCTTCTGGGTATCATGATCGTCAACTTCACGCTGGTCCAGTTCGTACCTGGCGGGCCGGTCGAACAGATCATCGCGCAAATCGAAGGTCAGGGTGACGTGTTCGCCGGGTTCGCCGGAGGAGGCGACGCCGGAGCGGGTTCCGAACCGGCGGGCGGTGTCTTCGACGACAAATATGTCGGCGCACGCGGCCTTCCGCCCGAGTTTATTGCCGAACTCGAAAAAGAATTCGGCTTCGACAAGCCCCCGCTTGAACGGTTCGTGATCATGATGGGCAACTATCTGACGTTTGATTTCGGCGAGAGTTATTTCCGCTCGATCAGTGTGATCGATCTGGTGCTTGAAAAGATGCCGGTCTCGATCTCGCTGGGGCTGTGGTCGACCCTGATTGCCTATCTGGTCTCGATCCCGCTGGGTATTCGAAAGGCGGTCAAGGATGGATCGCAATTCGATACCTGGACAAGCGGGGCGATTATTGTGGCCTATGCTATTCCGGGCTTTCTGTTTGCGATCCTGCTGCTGGTGCTTTTTGCTGGCGGGTCATACTGGCAAATCTTCCCGCTGCGCGGCCTGACGTCGGACAATTGGGATAGCCTGAGTTTCTTTGGCAAGATCACGGATTATTTCTGGCACATAGCACTGCCGACGATTGCGCTGACAATCTCGGCCTTTGCGACACTGACCCTGCTGACCAAGAACTCGTTTCTGGATGAGATCAAGAAACAATATGTCATGACCGCCCGTGCCAAAGGGCTGAGCGAGCGCAAGGTTCTCTATGGTCATGTCTTCCGCAACGCGATGCTGATCGTGATTGCAGGGTTCCCGGCCGTGTTCATCGGGGTGTTTTTTGGCGGGTCGATCATTATCGAGACGATCTTCTCGCTGGATGGTCTGGGCCGATTGGGGTTCGAGGCCGCCGTGGCCCGCGATTACCCGGTGATCTTCGGCACGCTGTTCATCTTCGGTCTGATGGGGCTGGTCGTTGGCATCATCAGCGACCTGATGTATGTGCTGGTCGACCCGCGCATCGATTTCGAAAAGCGGGAGGGGTAAATGGCTTTGTCCCCGCTAAACCAGCGCCGCTGGAGCAACTTCCGCCGCAACAGACGGGCCTTCTGGTCGCTGATCATCTTCGCGGTATTGTTCGGCCTGTCGTTGTTTGCCGAGTTCATCGCCAACGACAAACCCATCCTTGTAAAGTATCGGGGAGAGTACTTTACGCCGGTTTTCAACTTCTATGCCGAAACCGAATTTGGCGGTGATTTCCAGACCGAAGCGATCTATCGCGACCCCGAGGTTCAGTGCCTTATCGACAGCGGTGGATTGGAAGACTGTTTCGATGATCCCGAAGGCATCATCGAACAGATCGACGCCGGAACGTTCCAGGCTGAGGGTTTTGAACCCGGCTGGTCGCTCTGGCCGTTGATCCCCTATTCCTTCAATACCTCGGTGGACCGCCCCGGTGCTGCGCCCCTGCCGCCCAACGGCCAGAACCTGCTGGGTACCGATGATACCAAGCGCGACGTGCTGGCCCGCGTGATTTACGGCTTTCGTTTGTCGATCCTGTTCACGCTGCTGGTGACGGGTGCGGCTAGCTTGATCGGGATTTTCGCGGGTGCCATCCAAGGGTTCTTTGGTGGCTGGCTGGACCTGATCTTTCAGCGGATCATCGAGATCTGGTCGGCAACCCCGTCGCTTTACGTGATCATCATCATGTTTGCGGTGCTAGGGCGAAGTTTCTGGTTGCTGGTCGCACTGATGATCCTGTTCAGCTGGACCGGGCTGGTCGGAGTGGTGCGCGCCGAGTTCTTGCGGGCGCGGAACCTTGAATATGTGCGCGCCGCGCGGGCGCTGGGCGTGGGCAACATGACGATCATGTTCCGCCATATGCTGCCCAATGCGATGGTGGCCACGCTGACCTTCATGCCGTTCATCGTCACCGGAACCATCGGCGGGCTGGCTTCGCTGGATTATCTGGGCTTTGGCCTGCCATCCTCGGCCCCCTCGCTGGGAGAGCTGACCTTGCAGGCCAAGCAGAACCTGCAGGCCCCATGGCTGGCCTTCACCGCCTTCTTCACCTTTGCCATCATGCTGTCGCTGCTGGTCTTCATATTCGAAGGCGTGCGCGATGCGTTTGATCCCAGAAAGACCTTCTCATGAGCTTGCTGGATGTGAAAAACCTCAAGGTCTCGTTCCGTCAGGATGGGCAGATCAACGCGGCGGTCAAAGGCGTGTCCTTCACCGTGGACCGCGGTGAAACCGTCGCGCTGGTGGGTGAATCCGGATCAGGAAAATCCGTGACGGCGTTATCGACCGTTTCCCTGCTGGGCGACAGCGCCTTGGTCGAAGGCTCGGTCACCTATGACGGGCAAGAGATGATTGGCGCCTCGGAACAGCGTCTGATGGATGTGCGGGGCAACGACATCAGCTTTATCTTTCAAGAGCCGATGACGTCGCTGAACCCTTTGCACACGATCCAGAAACAGATGGCTGAATCGCTGGCCCTGCATCAGGGTGTGGCTGGCGATGTGGCACGGGACAGGATTGTCGAATTGCTGACCAAGGTCGGTATCCGCGATCCTCAAGACCGGCTGGACAGCTATCCGCATCAGTTGTCAGGCGGTCAGCGGCAGCGGGTGATGATCGCCATGGCCCTTGCCAACAAACCGGACATCCTGATCGCGGATGAGCCGACAACGGCACTGGATGTGACCATTCAGGCGCAGATCCTCGAGCTGCTGGCTGAATTGCAGAAATCGGAAAACATGGGGATGCTGTTTATCACTCATGATCTGGGCATCGTGCGCCGCATCGCCGACCGGGTCTGTGTGATGAAAGACGGCGAGATTGTCGAGACCGGCGTGACGGCCGAGATATTCGAAAACCCGCAGCACCCCTATACCCGCAAACTACTGGCGGCAGAACCGTCGGGTCAGCCTGAACCCGTTGCCACAGATGCGGAAGAGGTCGCACGCACCGACCACCTTAAGGTCTGGTTCCCGATCCAGCGCGGGTTTCTGAAGCGTACGGTTGGATATGTGAAAGCAGTGAACGACGCGACCCTCAGTGTGCGCGCGGGTGAGACGTTGGGGATTGTTGGTGAAAGCGGGTCGGGCAAGACCACACTGGCACTGGCCATGATGCGGCTGATCGCGTCCGAGGGTGGCATCACCTTTCGCGATCAGGACGTGCGCAAATGGTCCACGCGGGAACTGCGGCGGTTGCGCAAGGACATGCAGATTGTGTTTCAGGACCCGTTTGGCAGCCTCAGCCCACGAATGACCTGCCAGCAGATCATTGCAGAAGGTCTGGCCATTCACAACGTCGACCCGGACCGCGCACCGCGTGAACTTGTGGCCGAGGTGATGACCGAAGTGGGGCTTGATCCGGCGACGATGGATCGATACCCGCACGAGTTTTCCGGCGGTCAGCGTCAGCGCATCGCCATTGCCCGCGCGATGGTTCTGCGGCCCAAACTGCTGGTCTTGGACGAGCCGACCAGCGCGCTGGATATGACCGTTCAGGTTCAGATCGTCGATCTGCTGCGCAATCTGCAACAGAAATACGGGCTGGCCTATCTGTTCATCAGCCATGACCTGAAAGTGGTCCGGGCCATGTCGCACAACGTGGTCGTCATGCGCAACGGCGATGTGGTCGAAATGGGCGCGGCCGAGGATTTGTTCGAAAATGCCCAGACCGACTATACCCGCGAATTGATCGCAGCGGCGGGCTGAGAACAGCCCGCCCGGTGTCGCGCGTCAGGCGCTGGCTTTTTCCCGTGCAGATGACTGGGGCACAGGCCCGCGCAGTTCCTCGTAGTGATCAAAGCTCAGCTTGACCCACCCGGTCCCGCGCGTGGCACTGGCAAGGGTGCGGTGCAGTTCGTCCTCGGCAACGGCGGGCAACTGGGCGTTGAATATCTCCCAGCCCGTCGCATTCGGGTTGCCCTCAAATCCCAGAACCTGCCCCTGAAGGGTGCTGATCGTTGGTACGAGATCGCCCACAAAGGCCGAGGGTAAGTGTATCTCGGCGCTCAGGATCGGTTGCAGGACCACAGGTTTGGCTTGCGGCAATGCCTCGCGCACGGCGTTCTTGCCTGCGGTCCGGAAGGCATAATCCGAACTGTCCACATTGTGGTGTTTGCCATCGCTCAGGGTCACTTTGACATCAACCACGGGAAAGCCCTCGGGGCCTTGTTCCAATGCGTCCTTGGCCCCGTGTTCCACCGACGGGATGTAGTTCTTGGGAACGGCACCGCCCTTGACCACTTCATCGAACTGGAACCCCGATCCGCGCGGCAATGGTGCGACCGATATTACCACATCCGCGAATTGCCCCGCGCCGCCGGATTGTTTGCGATGGCGATGGCGATGCTCAACCGTTGCGCGGATGGTTTCGCGATAGGCGGTTTCCACCTGTTCCGCCTCGATCTCGATCCCGAAATCCTCTGCCAGCTTGGCGGTCACGCGGCGCATATGTTGCGGACCTTGCGAGCCCAGAATCGAATGGCCGCTCATCTCATCCTGTTGCAGGTGCAGGCCCGGATCGATTTCGGCCAGACGGCTCAGGGCGTTTGACAGGCGCACATCGTCCCGCTCATGCGCGGGCGAGACGACTTGTCGATGCGCAACCGGATGAGAAGACGCCCATTCCGGCAGTTCCGTCGCAGAAGAACTGTCATAAATGTATCCGGGGTTGAGGTGATCGGATTTGACCGCCAGTCCGATCTGCCCAGCCTCCAGCGTGGCGATCTGGGTCTTGGCGTCTAGAGTTGTCAGGTTGCCGACCGTTTCACCGCCCAACGCCTCATGCGCTTTTACCCCGTCCCCAAGGCCGCGCAGAACGATGATCTTTCCGATATGCTTTTTGACATCCGCAAAGCCAGCAATGGCACGGGCGCTTTCGGCGGCCTCGTCCCGTCCGGCAGCAATATCAAACTCGGGGGCCTCATGACGCAGCGCTTTCATCAGGCGCGTCAGCCCGTTGCCGTGGCTTGCGGCGCCCAGACAAGCGGGGATCAACTGATGATTCTGTAGAACTTGCGCGGCCAGCTCATAAACCTCATCGCTTGGGGGCTGTTTGTCTTCGATCAACTGTTCCAGCAGGTGATCATCGAAATCGGAAAGCGTCTCAAGCAACTCGGTCCGGGCTTCCTGCTCGCGATCCTCGACAGATTTGGGCAGCTCAATCAGGGCCGACGGCTGGCCCTCCTGATACTTCCACGCCCGTTCCGAGATCAGATCGACCGCGCCGATGATCGTGTCGCCCTCGCGGATCGGAACCTGACGCAGGGCGATGTGGTGCGTGCAATAGGTTTGCAGCGCCGCGATGATGTCGCGGATGCGGCCATTGGGGTTATCCATGCGGTTGATGAAAAGAAAACAGGGAATGCCCGCCTCTTCCACCAGCCGAAGATAGGGCGCACACAGCACGGCGGCATTTGGATCGGGTGGTACCACGATAACGGCAGCATCCGAGATTGCCATGGCAGGGCCGACATAAGCGAGGGAATCGCCACCCCCATCCACGTCGATCGCGCACCAGGGCTCGTCCAGGTAAGAAAAACCGTGCAAGTGCACGGTTCCGGAAACATCGAATGTGGTCGGGCGCCCGTCGAGGCGGCTGATGGCCTCGACCAGGGTAGATTTGCCCGACTGGCTGGGCCCGAGGACGGTGAATACGCGCATGAGTGTTGTCCCTCTTTCAGGTTGCAGAATGGCTGCACGAAAAGGGCCATCCGACGCAGTCGCGTCAGCTAGGACTGTCTGTAATTTGCCCGCCTCAGGCCGCAGGGCGAAACATCACCCCACAGCTTGAGTGTGGGAAAAACCGCAGGCGTGCGTCAAGCCCCCGATGTGTTTTGTGCTTTCCGGGCTGAATGTTGCCCGCAAAAAGAGAGGTCAGATCGCCGAGCTGTGCCCGGCTTTGCTGAGGTCGTATGCGTCAAAGCTGCGGGCAACCATCCGGGTCAGCGCGCGCGCCTCGGGGGGGATAAACAGCCCCTCGTCGCTGATTTGCAGCAGCCCGTCGAATGAGGCGTTGGCAGCGCGATACATGTCGTTCAGCGCTGCGACCGAGATATCGTGATCGCGCAGGATTTCAGCCGAATCGATCCGGAAATCGCACATCAGCGCTTCGATCAGACGGGCGCGCAGAATATCCTGACCTTTGAACAGGTGCCCGCGGGACGTCGAAAACTGCCCGTTGCGAATGGCCTTGGTATGAGCAGACGTAGCCGGGGCATTCTGCGCATAGCCTTGTGGAAAGCGCGAGATCGAGCTGGCCCCGACACCGATCAGCACATCGGCCTGATCGTCGGTATAACCCTGGAAGTTCCGCTTCAGACGGCCCGCGCGCAGGGCATGGGTCAGCCCGTCATCCTGTGTGGCAAAATGGTCGATGCCGATCTCGGCGTAGTTGTCCCACAGGAACAGGCGGCGGGCGGTGTCGAACAGTTCCAGCCGTTGTTCGGGCGTTGGCAGTGCGTCCGACGGGATCAGTTGCTGCCGTTTGGCCATCCACGGCACATGGGCATACCCATAAAGCGCCACGCGATCCGGGCTGAGCGACAAAAGCTTCTGCACGCTTTCCGTCATCCGGGCCTTCGTCTGGTGTGGCAGCCCGTAAAGGATGTCCGCGTTCAGGCTGGCAATGCCACGTGCGCGGATCATGTCGATAGCGTCGCGCGTGGTATCGTAGCTTTGAATGCGGCCAATGGTTTTCTGGATTTCATCGTCGAAATCCTGCACCCCGATCGAGGCACGGTTCATGCCTGCCTCTGCCAGCGCATCCAGACGTGCCTCGTCAATCTCGTTTGGATCGATTTCAACCGAGAATTCGGCATCCGGCCCCATGGGGACGATCCCCAGAATGTGCTGTGCCAGATCGCGCATCAGCTGGGCATTCAGCAACGTTGGCGTACCGCCGCCCCAGTGCAGGCGCGACAGGACCACACCCGCGGGCAGGCGCGCCGCCAGCAGGTCCAGCTCGGCTTTCAGAACATCCACATAGGCAATCACCGGATTGTCGGTTTGTGTGCCTTGCGTTCTGCAGGCGCAAAACCAGCACAGCCTGCGGCAGAACGGGACGTGGATATAAAGGGATATGGCGCTGCCGGGTTTGATTCCCGAAATCCAGTCGCCAAACATGTCCGCCCCCACGTCATTGTTGAAATGGGGCGCTGTGGGATAGCTTGTGTAACGCGGTACTTTCGCGTCAAAAAGTCCAAGCTTTGCCAATTGTGGTTTCACTATCATGACGATACCCTTAGGGGGCAGGCGACTTAGGTGCTTTGACGGAGATCAAGTGGAAACGCAGATGACAATAAAAGCACAGTTCGATCACTCAAATTGCGAAGACTGCCCGATACGACATCGCGCGGTCTGTGCCCGCTGTGACGCGGACGAGCTGGAAGCGCTTGACGGCATTAAATATTACCGCAGTTTCGAGGCGGGTCAGACCATCATCTGGTCGGGTGACCAGATGAATTTCGTCGGCTCGGTCGTATCGGGGATCGCTTCGCTGACGCAAACCATGGAAGACGGGCGCACCCAGATGGTCGGCCTGCTTCTGCCCAGCGATTTCGTCGGTCGCCCGGGGCGCGACGTTGCGCCTTACGATGTGCAGGCGACAACGGATGTCGTGATGTGCTGTTTCCGCAAGAAACCATTCGAAGAGCTGATGGACGAAACGCCTCACATCGCGCATCGCCTGCTGCAGATGACATTGGACGAGCTTGACGCCGCCCGCGAATGGATGCTGGTTCTGGGTCGCAAGACAGCGCGCGAAAAGATTGCCAGCCTGATTTCGATCATTGCCCGGCGGGATGCGTCGATTGGTCAAAAGGGCCTGTCAGGACCGATCGTGTTCGATCTGCCCCTGACCCGAGAAGCCATGGCGGATTATCTGGGACTTACGCTTGAGACGGTCAGCCGCCAGATTTCAGCTCTGAAAAAGGACGGTTTGATCTTACTGGAAGGCAAACGTCACGTGACCATCCCCGATCTTGGGCGACTCATGGAAGAAGCAGGCGACGATTCCGATGGCGGGTTTCTGGTCTGACCAGTCTTTCGTTCGGCAGAGTTCGCTTACCGCGACCAGCCGGTCGGTTCACGTACTAACATAGGAGTGTGGCATGGGGTTCAGCAGTCTGTTGGCAATGCTGTTCATTGGCGCAATCGCCGGATGGCTTTCGGGAAAGATCATGGAAGGCCGTGGGTTCGGCCTGATCGGCAACATCATCGTCGGCATCGTAGGCGCGTTCCTGTCGGGCATGATCTTTCCGGCGCTTGGTTTTTCCGTTGGAGGGGGCCTGTTCTCGTCGATCCTTTTCGCGACAATTGGGGCGGTGATCCTGTTGTTCCTGATCGGCCTCATCCGCCGGGGGTGAAAAAAGCCGCCTGTCGAGGCGGCTTTTTAACTTGATTGGGTCAGTGCGCCAGGAACACCGGAACCGAGGATTGTTCCAGCATGTTCCGGGTCGCCCCTCCCAGAATGGCTTCGCGAAAGCGGGAATGGCCATAAGCGCCCATCACGATCATGTCCGATTCGGTATCCGTCGCGTGGCGATTAAGGATATCCGAGACTCGGGTCATGGTCTTGCTGAGCACGTCGATCTCGCATTTGACACCATGACGGGCCAGCATCTGGGACAGCATCCCACCCGGGTCTGACCGGTCCGGCCCATGCTGTGGCGGGTCGATGACCACAATACGGACGATCTCGGCCTGTTTGAGGAAGGGCAGGGCCCGCCGGATGGCGCACATGGCCTCGACGCTTTCGTTCCAGGCGATCATGATGTTGCCCGGCGCTTTCAATGGCGCGCCGCTGTCGGGAACTACAAGAACCGGGCAATGTCCTTCGAACATGGCCGCTTCGATAATGGGTTCGGCCTCGGCCCCCCGACCATCACCATACGGATGCGGCAGGATCACAAGGTCGGAAAACCGGGCCCGGTGCGCGACGTGGCGCCCGATATCGGCAATTTGTGCAACGCCGTGTTCGGCGGACCAACGCACACCGGATTTGCCGAGATAGTCATTGGCAAAGGCCAGCAAATCCTTTGCCTCGGCATTGGCCCGGTTCAGCGTTTCCTGAACGATCAAAGCATTGGCACCCGCATAATAGTAACCTGTCTGACTGCGATCGACGCCCAGACACAGGACTTCGGCATGGGCATCCTGAGCCTCAGCCAGGGCCACAATCTGCGCCAAAGCAGCCTGTGCGGTCTGCGTTTCGGTCATGACTGTGAGAAGAGATTTGTACGCCATTTTGACCTCATGTTTCGGGCAATTGGTCTCATGTGACCTGTTAGCCCTTTTCTACTACCATGCGTGTCATAGAAAACGCTGGACTGTCTTGATACAGATCAAAGCAATGAAGGTGGCCGTGCTTCAGAACGGCAGCCAGTCAAATGGGTTTCGCGCGTCATAAGAATCAAAAGCGCGCGGGGCATGGCAAAGGGACGCAATATGTCGAATTACATCAAGCTGATCGTGCTTGGTCTGATCGCGCTGTTTGCAGCGATCGGAACCAATTATGCACGCGATTTGGCGTATCAGGTACATGCGCTGCTGGTGATGCTCATCGCCGGTGGCCTGTTCATCTGGACGCTTCGAAACACTGACGAGCCAGGTAATCAGATCGACCGCTCGGGCGAATACATGGATGGCGTGATCCGCTATGGCGTGATCGCAACTGCCTTCTGGGGCGTGATCGGGTTCCTCGCCGGGACCTTTATCGCGTTTCAGCTGGCGTTTCCGGTACTGAACTTCGAATGGGCGCAGGGTTATCTGAACTTTGGTCGTTTGCGTCCGTTGCACACCTCGGCAGTCATTTTTGCCTTTGGCGGTAACGCATTGATCGCAACCTCGTTCTACGTGGTTCAGCGTACCAGCGCGGCGCGGCTTTGGGGCGGAAACCTCGCGTGGTTCGTGTTCTGGGGCTATCAGCTGTTCATCGTGCTGGCCGCAACCGGTTATGTGCTGGGCGGAACGCAGTCCAAGGAATATGCCGAACCAGAATGGTATGTCGATCTGTGGCTGACCATTGTTTGGGTCGCCTATCTGGCTGTCTACCTGGGTACGATCATCAAGCGGAAAGAACCCCACATCTATGTGGCCAACTGGTTCTATCTGGCCTTTATCGTCACCGTCGCCATGCTGCATCTGGTCAACAACATGACCATCCCGGTCAGCATCTGGGGTTCGAAATCGGTCATCGTCTGGTCAGGCGTGCAGGATGCCATGATCCAGTGGTGGTATGGCCACAACGCTGTGGGCTTCTTCCTGACCGCGGGTTTCCTGGGCATGATGTACTATTTCATCCCGAAACAGGCCGAACGTCCGGTGTTTTCCTACAAGCTGTCGATCATCCACTTCTGGGCGCTGATCTTCCTGTATATCTGGGCCGGTCCACACCACCTGCACTATACCGCGCTGCCTGACTGGGCGTCGACGCTGGGCATGGTGTTCTCGGTGATCCTGTGGATGCCGTCCTGGGGTGGTATGATCAACGGTCTGATGACCCTGTCGGGGGCCTGGGACAAGCTGCGCACCGATCCGATCATCCGCATGATGGTCATCTCGGTCGGCTTCTACGGCATGTCCACCTTTGAAGGTCCGATGATGTCGATCCGTGCTGTGAACAGCCTCAGCCACTACACCGACTGGACCATTGGTCACGTGCATTCGGGCGCGCTGGGCTGGAACGGCATGATCACTTTTGGTGCGCTGTACTTCCTGGTGCCTGTCCTGTGGAAGCGCGAGCGTCTGTACTCGCTGCAAATGGTCAGCTGGCACTTCTGGCTCGCCACGATCGGCATCGTGCTTTATGCCGCGTCGATGTGGGTCACCGGTATCATGGAAGGCCTGATGTGGCGTGAAGTGGATGCAAACGGCTTCCTGGTGAACTCGTTCGCTGACACCGTGGCCGCCAAGTTCCCGATGTATGTGGTGCGTGCTCTGGGTGGCGTGATGTTCGTCGCTGGCGCCGTGATCATGTGCTACAACCTGTGGATGACTGTGCGGAAAGCGCCGGCCAAAGAGGCCAGCCTGACCGTCGCGGTCCCGGCTGAATAGAGGGAGGGCCGGAGCAATGGCAATTCTCGACAAACATAAGATCCTCGAGACCAACGCGACCCTCCTGCTGATCTTCAGCTTTCTGGTCGTGACCATCGGTGGCCTGGTGCAGATCACCCCGCTGTTCTATCTTGAGAACACCATCGAGAAGGTGGAGGGCATGCGCCCTTACACCCCTCTCGAAATGGCAGGGCGTGAGATCTACATCCGCGAAGGCTGCTATGTCTGTCACAGCCAGATGATCCGCCCGATGCGGGACGAGGTCGAGCGCTATGGCCACTACTCGCTGGCGGCTGAATCGATGTATGACCACCCGTTCCAGTGGGGATCAAAGCGTACCGGGCCTGATCTGGCGCGTGTCGGTGGCCGCTATTCGGATCAGTGGCAGATGGACCACCTGCGCAACCCGCAGTCTGTGGTGCCTGAATCGGTGATGCCGAAATACGGCTTCCTCGAACATCGCAAGATCGACGGCAAGTATATCGGTGACATCATGGCGACCAATGCGGTTGTCGGCACCCCCTATACCGACGAGATGCTGGAAAACGCGGTTGCCGATTTCAGCGCGCAGGCCGATCCTGACAGTGACTACGACGGTCTGCTCGAGCGGTACGGTGACAAGGTTAACGTGCGCAACTTCGATGGTCAGCCTGAACTGACCGAAGCCGATGCGCTGATCGCCTATCTGCAAATGCTGGGTACGCTGGTCGATTTCTCGACCTTTACCCCGGATGCAAGCCGTTAACAGGAGGGTGTGATGGAAGAATACACACTTCTTCGACAGTTCGCGGATAGCTGGATGCTGCTTGTGTTGTTTGTCTTCTTCGTTGGCATCGTGATCTGGGTTTTCCGCCCCGGTGCCAGCAAGGAATACAAGGACACCGCCAACATCCCCTTCCGGCACCAAGACAAACCCGCCACACCCAAGGAGGCGCGGCAATGAGCAAGACACCTGATAAACAGCCGGGCGATCCTAATACAACCGGGCACAGCTGGGACGGAATCGAGGAATTCGACAACCCCATGCCGCGCTGGTGGCTATGGACCTTCTACGCCACCATCTTCTGGGGCGTGATCTATACGATCATGTTTCCGGCCTGGCCCCTGGTCCATGGCGCGACAGCCGGTGTGCTGGGATGGTCAACCCGTGAAAACGTACAGCAGGACATGGTTGCCTTCGAAGAGGCAAACGCGCCCTGGAACGCCAAGCTGGTGGAAACTTCGCTGGAAGACATCTCTAAGGATGCAGAGCTTCAGCAATATGCCGTGAACTCGGGCGGTGCGGTGTTCCGGACCTGGTGCGCACAATGCCATGGTTCGGGTGCGCAGGGTGCGCCGGGTTTCCCGAACCTGCTGGATGATGCCTGGCTGTGGGGCGGAACGCTGGACGACATCGTCTACACCGTCAGCTACGGTGTCCGGAACGAAGAAAGCGACGATGCGCGCTATTCCGAGATGCCGGCATTTGGCGAAATCCTCGAACACGACGAAATCACGCAGGTGGTCCAGTACGTCATGTCGCTGAGCAATGCCCAGACCGACGATGCGGCAGCGCAGGCAGGCAAAGTTGTCTTCGAAGACAACTGCGCGGCCTGCCACGGCGAGGATGGCACAGGTGATATCTTCCAGGGTGCGCCGAACCTGACTGACGCGATCTGGCTTTACGGTGGCAGCGAAGAAACGCTGACGGAAACCGTAACTTACAGCCGCTTTGGCGTCATGCCGAACTGGGATACCCGCCTGACCGAGGCGCAGATTCGCGCCGTATCTGCCTATGTCCACCAGTTGGGCGGCGGTCAGTAAAATATAAAGAACACCTTCGGGCGGTTCGCCGCCCGAAGGCTGGGGCACCGGCTGTTCCATCTGTTCGCGCGTTTCCTGAACAGCCGGTGCTTTTTTCCAACAATAAGGCCACTTAAACCTGTGGTCCAGATTCAGGTTTACTGTTCCCTGCGTCAAAAGTTGCTCGGATCCACTTCGCGCGGGTTTTTAATCCACCAATGACCTTCCGGCAGCCAACGGCGTTTGTGGCGACCCGGCTTTGGCGCATCGCGAATATGCGGTGCATTGATCCGGGTTGCGGTCATGAAAGATCTGGCAAAAACAGTCAGCATGGTTGGTCTCCTCTGCATGGGTATCTCTGCAATAAAGATTGACCTTTGAGGTGCTGAATGCGACTCAAATACCATTCCATGGTGTAAGTCAGGGTTACATATGAATTGGTTGTCGCTTCCCCCGTTGGCCGCGCTGAGGGCGTTTGCGGCATTTTCTGAGAAGCGCAATGTGGTCGAAGCTGGGGCTGCGCTAAACGTAAGCCATGCGGCGATTAGCCAACAGTTGCGCGTACTTGAGAAACATCTGGGTGCTGCCTTGCTGGATCGAACCGGCAAAGCCCTGACCCTGACCGCCGATGGTGAACACCTGGCCCGAGCCCTGCAACTGGGGTTTGGCGCGATCGAGGCGGCAGTGGGGGATTTGGCGCGGTCTGGTCAGGATCGCCCGGTCCACGTGTCGCTGACATCCTCTTTTGCAGCCTCATGGCTGATGCCGCGCCTACCGGCCTTTCGCGATACCCACCCCGAGGTGAACCTGATCCTTGATCCCACCGCGGAAATTGTCGAACTGCGACCGGGTAGGATCGATATTGCCATTCGGTACGGCCCCGGCGGTTGGACCGGTGTGCAATCTGAAATGCTGTTGCAGTCGCCCGTGGTCATCGTCGCCGCCCCGAAACTGCTGGGGGAAAAGACATCATGGACCCCGACCGAACTGGCCCAGCTCCCCTGGCTTGAGGAAATCGGCACCACCGAGGCGACGACCTGGCTGGCCGAACACGGTGCCGGTCCTGAACGCGGTGCGGGTCGAACCGAGCTGCCGGGAAACCTGGTACTGGACGGACTGAGGGCCGGGCAGGGGGTCACTGTCACAGTGCGACATTTCGTCGAGCCTGACATTAAGGCCGGTCGCATCGTTGAGCTTTATGCAGAGCCGGATACGCGCGGTTACCATATTGTGACGCCAAATTCGGCACTTAGACCCGCAGTAAAGACATTTGTGACGTGGTTGAGGCGTCAGGCTCGGGAAATGTGATAAAAGGTGTCTGTACGATGCGCGTTTTGACCCATGTCAAAGTTGCTATGCGCGTGATCTGGAAGAACACACACTCAGAAGAGCCAGTACCGGAGCCAGCCTGTGAGCGATTCCAACCCCACCCCCAGCCTATACGCCGCACGAGAACCGATCTTTCCGAGACGCGTTTCCGGGCCATTTCGGAACCTGAAATGGATCATCCTTATCGTGACACTGGGCATTTACTATGTAACGCCCTGGATCAGATGGGATCGCGGCCCCAGCCTGCCGGATCAGGCCGTGCTGCTGGATCTGGCAAACCGGCGCTTCTATTTCTTCTGGATCGAAATCTGGCCGCACGAGTTCTATTTCGTGGCGGGCCTGCTGATCATGGCGGGGCTGGGTCTGTTTCTGTTCACATCTGCACTTGGGCGGGTCTGGTGCGGTTATGCCTGCCCGCAAACGGTCTGGACTGACCTTTTCATTCTGGTCGAGCGCTGGATCGAAGGCGACAGGAACGCCCGTCTGCGCCTGCATCGTCAGGAAAAGCTGGATTTCCGCAAGGCGCGGCTCCGGGTGACGAAATGGGTAACCTGGTTCCTGATCGGTCTGGCCACCGGCGGCGCCTGGGTGTTTTATTTTGCGGATGCGCCGACGCTGCTCCGCGATCTTGTGACGGGTAACGCACATCCCATCGCTTACACGACGATGCTGGTTCTGACTGGTACGACCTTCTTTTTCGGCGGGTTCGCCCGCGAACAGATTTGTATCTACGCGTGTCCTTGGCCGCGCATTCAGGCCGCGATGATGGATGAAGACACGCTGGTCGTAGGATACCGCGAATGGCGTGGTGAGCCGCGCGGCAAAGGCAAGCGGACAGCCGATTCAGAGTTGGGGGATTGCATCGACTGCATGGCCTGCGTGAATGTCTGCCCTGTCGGAATCGATATCCGGGATGGTCAGCAGCTTGAATGTATCACCTGTGCCCTGTGTATCGACGCGTGTGATGACATGATGGCCAAGATCGGCAAACCACGCGGGCTGATCGACTATATGGCGCTCAGCGACGAGCCGCGCGAACGCGCAGGCCAGCCGCCCAAGAATATCTGGAAGCATATCTTCCGGCCCCGCACGATCCTGTACACCTCGTTGTGGTCACTGGTGGGGTTTGCGCTGCTGTTCGCCCTGTTCATTCGCTCTGACATCGATCTGACCGTAGCGCCCGTGCGCAACCCGACCTTTGTCACCCTGTCAGACGGCACCATTCGGAACACCTATGATGTCAGACTGCGCAACAAGCACGGCGAGGACCGCCTGTTCAAATTGTCTCTGGCGGGCGATCCGTCGATGCGACTGGAAATTGAGGGAACCAAGATCGATACTGTGAATGTCACGGCGGATACGGCACAATTGACCCGTGTATACATCGTGGCATCCCGTGACAGCGGTCCGGCGGCAGCAGAAGCGACACCAGTGCGGATCTGGGTCGAAGACCTCAGCAGCGGCGAACGCGCTTACAAAGACACCACGTTCAACGGACGGGGGAACTGATCATGGCCGAACGTAAATTCACCGGAAAGCACGCTCTGGCGGTGTTTGTCGGTGCCTTTGGCGTGATCATCGCGGTGAACCTTGTGCTGGCTTATAATGCGGTGAAGACGTTTCCCGGGCTGGAGGTCAAGAATTCCTACGTTGCCAGCCAGGAGTTCAACGATCGCCTGAAAGAGCAGCAGGCATTGGGCTGGACGGTTCGGGCAGAAACCAAAGGTGGCCTTCTGATCCTGCATATTACGGACGCGACCGGTGCACCGGTTCAGGTCAGCGAATTGCAGGCGGTGGTTGGCCGCGCAACCCATGTGCGGGACGATTTTGCACCGGATTTCACCTTTGACGGCGCGGCCTATGCCACACCTGCCACGCTGGGCAAGGGCAACTGGAATATCCGGTTGGTCGCGCGTGATGGCAGTGGCGCCGAGTTTTCGCAGCGCGTTCCGCTGTACGTGAAAGGGTAGCCGATGACGGCGCAGCTTTCATCCGGTACGGCGGCCTGTCCGGGGTGTCTGGCAGCACCAGCAGAACCCGCGCGCCCGATTCCGGAAGATGTGCAGATTGCCTTGTCGCTGCCGGGCATCCACTGCTCGGCCTGTATCGCGACGGTCGAACGTGAACTGAACGCCCATCCCGGTGTCGAAGACGCGCGGGTCAACCTGACTCTGAAACGGGCGATGATCAAAGCCGCGCCGGAAACCCGCGCGGCCGATCTGATCCCGGTGCTTGAACGGGCAGGTTTCGAAGCGCACGAGCTTGACCCCGGCGCTTTGTCGGCAACACAGGCGGACAAGGCGGGGCGTGACCTGCTGATGCGACTGGCCGTCGCCGGGTTCGCATCCATGAACGTGATGCTGTTGTCGGTGTCGGTCTGGTCCGGTGCAACAGACGCGACGCGCGACATGTTCCACTGGATTTCCGCTGCAATCGCGCTGCCTGCCATTGCCTTCTCGGCGCAACCGTTCTTTGCCAACGCCTGGAGCGCCCTGCGGGTGCGGCGGCTGAACATGGATGTGCCGATCACGCTGGCGATCCTGCTGGCGCTGGTCACCTCCCTGTGGGAGACCGCACTGAGCGGAGAGCACGCCTATTTCGATGCCGCGCTGACCCTGACTTTCTTCCTGCTGGCGGGCCGGTATCTTGATTACCGCACCCGCGCCGCAGCCCGATCCGCCGCAGAAGAGCTCACCGCTCTGGAAGTGCCGCGCGCGATCCGTATCGTGGACGGGGTGGAGGCCGAAGTTGCGGTGGCCGATCTGAAGGTCGGTGATCTGATCCTTGTGCGCCCCGGTGGCCGAATGCCGGTGGACGGTCAGATCGTGTCTGGTCAGTCCGAACTGGACCGTTCGCTGTTGACGGGGGAAACCCTGCCGGTGTTTGCCGAAGCCGGCCAGTTGGTCAGCGCGGGCGAGGTCAACCTGACAGGACCGCTGACCCTGCGCGCCACAGCAGTGGGTCAGGATACGTCGCTGCACCGGATGGCGGATCTGGTGGCCATCGCTGAATCGGGGCGGTCCCGCTATACCTCGCTGGCCGACAAGGCCGCCAAGCTTTATGCGCCCGGTGTCCACATCCTTTCGGCGCTCAGCTTTGTGGGGTGGTACATCTATTCGGGCGATTTGCGCACCGCTCTGAACATTGCCGCAGCGGTTCTGATCATCACCTGTCCCTGCGCCTTGGGTCTGGCTGTTCCAGCAGTGACCACCGCTGCCTCGGGCCGGTTGTTCCGCAAGGGTATGCTGATCAAGCACGCAACCGCGCTCGAACGGTTGTCCGAGACCGACACCGTGGTTTTCGACAAGACGGGCACACTGACCTCGGGGGCGCCGGAACTGGTCAATCTTGGCGACCACGCCCGCGCACAGGTCGAGGTTGCTCTGGCCCTGGCCGAGGCCTCTGCGCATCCCTTGTCCGTGTCATTGGCAAAGGCCGCGCGACAGGCCGGGATCAAACCGGCTAACGTCCGGGACATAACCGAAGTGCCGGGATACGGCACCGAAGGGGAATACCGCGGTCAACCTGTTCGTTTGGGCCGGGCCGCATGGGTTGGCGCACAGCAGGGCGCGGAAACGTCCGCCTGGCTTGCAATTGGCGACGATGCGCCCCTAGCATTCCGTTTCTCGGACGCGCTGCGTCCGGGCGCGGACGAGGCAGTGGAAGCGTTGCGCGCGTCAGGCAAGCACGTGCTGCTGATCTCAGGGGATTCGATGGGTGCCGTGCAATCATTGGCCGAGAAGCTGGGAATAACGGATTGGGTCGCCGAGGCTTTGCCGCAGGACAAAGCACAGCGCATTCAGGACCTCAGGGGCCAGGGCCGCAAAGTTCTGATGGTAGGGGACGGCCTGAACGATACGGCTGCTTTGGCGGCGGCACATGTGTCGATCTCTCCGGCCTCGGCGCTGGATGCGGCGCGGGTTGCCTCGGACATCGTTCTTCTGGGCAATGACCTTCTGCCCATCGCGGATGCCTGCGATACGGCCATCAAGGCCACCCGTCGCATCCGCGAGAACTTTCAGATCGCAACCGTTTACAACGTGATTGCCGTTCCGCTGGCCGTGATCGGACTGGCGACACCGCTGATCGCGGCCTTGGCGATGTCGACCTCGTCGATTACCGTATCGCTGAACGCATTGCGGCTGAGGTAACCCTGATGGAAGTGCTTGCCTATCTGATCCCGATTTCCCTGTTTCTGGGGGGCGTTGGTCTGGTCGCCTTTATCTATACCGTTCGTTCCAATCAGTACGAAGACCCCGATGGCGACGCGCGCCGCATCCTGAGTGACGAGTGGGACGACAAACCCAAACCCTGACCAATCGCCCGATACGCACAGAGTTCATCCAAGCGCCCTTGAAATTGCCGCAATGCCCGGCTATGTCCGGCCCATCCGCAAGCAGAGAGAACACGCCAAATGGCCACCACCAACCCGATCCAGTTCATTCAGCAAGTCCGTGCCGAAGTTTCCAAGGTCGTCTGGCCGACCCGGCGCGAAGTGCTGTTGACCACGGTCATGGTCTTCATCATGGCGGCGCTGACAGCTGTGTTTTTTGCTTTGGTCGATCTGGGTATCCGGGGCGGCCTTCAGCTGATTCTGGGCGCTTTCGGCTAAGCCGGTTCAGGCGGGGGCAATTGCGACTGCCCCTTGCACCTCGCGCGATGTCAGAGTAGGTGACGCATATTCGGAATGGGCGTGTGGCGATTCGGGTCACGCGCCGCTTTTTATTCCGGATGACGTGATAGGATTTAAATGACGGGTGTGTCCGCAAGATGTGATACCCCGAAGACAAACAAGGACGACAGGTTCATGGCGAAACGGTGGTACTCGGTCAGCGTTCTTTCGAATTTCGAAAAGAAGATCGCAGAGCAGATCCGCACGTCGGTGGCTGAACAGGGCCTTGAGAACGATATCGACGAAGTTCTGGTGCCCACCGAAGAGGTGATCGAAGTGCGCCGGGGCAAGAAGGTCACCACCGAACGCCGCTTTATGCCGGGTTACGTGCTGGTGCATATGGAAATGTCGGATCAGGGCTATCACCTGATCAACTCGATCAACCGCGTCACCGGTTTTCTGGGTCCGCAGGGCCGCCCGATGCCGATGCGCGACGCCGAGGTGAACCAGATCCTCAACCGCGTTCAGGAAGGCGAAGAAGCGCCCAAGTTGATGATCACCTTCGAGATCGGCGAGAAGGTCAAGGTCAACGACGGCCCGTTCGAGGATTTCGACGGCATGGTCGAAGGCGTGGACGACGAAGCGCAGAAGCTGAAAGTATCGGTCTCGATCTTTGGCCGCGAAACCCCAGTTGAGCTGGACTTTACTCAGGTCACGAAGCAGAGCTAAGCGCGCTTCCAGAGAAATTCGAAACGCCGCGATGTGAAAGCATAGCGGCGTTTTCGTATCTGTGCCGCAGAAAGCACAACGATCTACCTGCGCCAAAGTATCGACACAATTTGTTGATTATTTCCAGAACGGCGACAATTGAGGGATTACTAGAAAATGACAGCTTTTGCGCAAGATGTGTTGGCCGTCAAAAGCAAAGAAGCACCCAATGTTTCCAGTCTTCTTGTCGAAGTTGCTCGACGGACCGGGAGAAGTCCATTTTCGCTGGCCTTTGACTTTTTCAAGCTTCGCAAGAAACGCGGAAAGCTGAGGTTTTACGAGTACTTTCTTTACGAGCTTTATGATCGGGAGCGTTGGTCTGATATTGAGCGTGAGGAGTTCGTTTCATCTCATATCCACTGGCCGCTTGTAAATGCTTGCAACAACAGTCAATGGCAGGCCCTCACCGAAGATAAATGGTTGTCTGCGTGTTTCCTCGAACACAACAGGCTGCCCGTTCCGAAAACACTGGCTGTCTTTGATCGCAGCGCTCGCCAGTTCGGGGGAACGCCAAAACTGACAAACGCCGAAGACTTGAAGTCTTTCTTTTCGACCCACGGGTCATATTCAGTTTTCGCGAAACCTATCGTCGGGATGTGGAGCGCAGGTGCCATGCGCATTTCGGGGCACACTGATACGCATGTCATTCTGGACGGGCAGGAACCTCAAACCTACGAGGACTTCGCAAATTCGACACTTGGTGAAATCCCCTACATCTTTCAGGACTGTCTGAAACCACATGGTTTTTTTGACGGTATTACCGACGCTATTGCGACCGTGCGCAGTTTGAACATTATCGACGACAATCAACTTTCCGTTCCGTTTACAATGCTAAAGCTGCCCCTTGCGGGGAATGTTGCGGACAACTTCTGGCGGCCCGGCAACCTTCTTTGCAACCTGAACCCGGAAACCGGCGAGGTTAAGGCCATAGCCTCAGTTGAAGACGGTCGCCGAGTTGAACTTAGCTCTCTGCCGGAATGCGACCGCACTCTTATTGGTGAAAAACTGCCATTCTGGGCTGAACTGAAAAAGCTGAACCAAGAAATCGCTTTGTTGCACGCAGAAAATCACTTTGGATCAACGGATATCGCTCTTACAGAGAATGGCCCGGTTGTGGTTGAAGTGAACAATGGCTGCGCTTTTGAACTTGTGCAAATTGCGACTGGTAAAGGGTTTCTCGACGAAAAAATGAAAGAGTTCTTTAGCAAACACAATGTGAAATTCTAGAATATTGGCGAATGCGGCCTTCAACGTTGTCGGATAAGTTCCACTCGCACGTGTTTTCAGGGCTCGTATTCTTGTGTCAGATCATTGTGATAAGCCAGAGGGGCGTACAGCCAGTAATGTTTCGCCCCAAAGAACGCCCAGCAAGCTTTTGACGACCAGAACGCAGTGCCTTTTGTAAGCCGGGTTCTTTTTTGATTATGGAAGCGTAACACCGCGGTGCATTTGGCACCGCGGCGGTTTAGTTTAAGACGCGGAGTCTCGACGCCGTTTCGCGTTTGGGCTTACTGCGACTGAACCATGGCTGCGCGCAAAAGCTGCGGGCGGTCGGTCTGGGACGGCAGGAAGACCGCCTGCGACCCGGCATCCAGCGCCGAAAGGCTTGCATCATACCATTGCATCGCAAGATCGCGGCGCGCCTGAACACCAAAGCCTTCGCGCAGATGGTGACCGACCAGTTCTCCGTATGCGGGTTCACCCATGGCAACCAGCATCAGCGCAGACCCAACTGCGGTATCCATGTTGTCCTGACGATATCCCATCGCAAGGCAGACCTTGCTGGTTGCGGCAAGATCAGCAGGGCTAAGACCCGAATCCAAGGCAAGCTTGCGCACCTGGGTTTCAGCCTCTGATTTCGAGTTGATAGACAGCGCGTCAACTTGCGGTGCCAACATGTCGCCAAAGGCGGCGCACTGGTCTGCGACCTGATCGGGTGTAAGACCCTGAATGCCCTGCATCAGCTCTTCGCCCTGTGCCATCGCATAGCTGCGGGCAAGGCAGAATTGTTCGCTAAGCGCAAAGTCAGGATCGGACATGTTAGACAGGGTCGTATAGCCGCCATTGGTCGACGTTTGCAGCATGACCCCGCTGCACCGGTTGGCCAGCGACGGGCCTCCGGTTCCGCCGGAAAACAGGCTCGGCAGGCTGGCTGTCGTGGTTTCAGTGGCGCTTGTTGCGGGTTCGGCCTGTTGAGGCGTGATAACCGGGATGGCCGGTGCCTGGGTCTGAGGTGCCGCCGCCAAGGCAGAGCCGGTTTGCACCTGTTGGCGATAGGCCATCAAGAGCGGTTGACCCGAAAGCTGGGTTGCCGCCTGCCCACCGCTTGTCGCCCAGTAATAGGCCTGCATCAGAAAGTCATACTGATAGGGCTGGAAGTCATAGCCATTCACAGGATAGCCCATGGACACCTGATAGCGTTCGATCGCCGACCGGGTTCCATGCCCGACCTGCCCATCGACACGCCCGGCGTTATAACCGAAATAGTTGAGCGCGGTCTGCGTTTGCGCCCCTTGCGAGGTCGATGGAATGCCCGACCTGTAGGTCCGGGTTGTTGACCGTGACTTTTTCTTCTGCTGGTCCTTGCCGATTGCATATCCGACGACCCCACCTACAACAGCACCACCGATGAAGTCGCCCGCATCGGCCCGCGCGGTCTGGGGGACGGACACCGCAAAAGACAGCGCGGCGATTAGCATAGTGAATAAACGAATAATCATGACGAACCTCCGAACAAATTTGTTCTGACCAAGTATAGCACAGCCGCAGCATGGCGCGGTTATTTATGCGGCGCAAGGAACGAAGCTACAGCAGTCTTTCAATCGGGTGCCGGGTTAGCTCCGGTTTTTTCAAGCAAATTAAACCCTTAATATGGCGCGATACCTAGTGTTTCAGGCCGACTGGTTTTTCCTGGCTTTGACCGGAATGATCAGCACTTTCCCGCCCTGGCGCGTCAACGCCGGTGTTCATCGACTTTAAACTCGATTCGGTGATCCCGAATTGAAAGGCAGGCCACTTGCCAACCCCCATGATCCCCTGTAAACGCCGCCTCTATCGTCTTCGGGCGAGATTCTCTCGTGGGAGGTTACCGGGGTCGCGATCCCGGGCCGGACCACGCAACAAAATCCGGGTGAGACGCGTTTCACCCTAGTTGAAAGGAAAACCAAATGGCCAAGAAGCTTGCTGGTACAATGAAACTGCAGGTTCCTGCAGGTCAGGCGAACCCGTCGCCGCCAGTTGGTCCGGCGCTGGGTCAGCGCGGCATCAACATCATGGAATTCTGCAAGGCGTTCAACGCCAAGACCGCAGATATGGAGCCCGGCGCGCCGTGCCCGACCGTTATCACCTACTATCAGGACAAGTCCTTCACCATGGACATCAAGACGCCGCCCGCGTCTTATTACCTGAAAAAAGCTGCTGGTCTTAAGCCGGTCGGTAAGCGTAACCGCCCCCGCGGCGCGGAAAACCCAGGTCGCGAGACCGTGGCAACCGTGACCTCCAAGCAGGTTCGTGAAATCGCCGAAGCCAAAATGAAAGATCTGAACGCCAACGACGTCGAAGGCGCAATGCAGATCATCCTGGGCTCGGCCCGCTCCATGGGCATCGAGGTGAAGTAAGATGGCAAAACTCGGTAAACGTACCCGCGCTGCGCGCGAAGCCGTCGCTGGCAAGGAAAACCTGTCGGTGGACGAAGCTGTTGCCCTGGTCAAAGCCAATGCAACTTCGAAATTCGACGAGACTATCGAAATCGCGATGAACCTGGGCGTTGACACCCGTCACGCAGACCAGATGGTGCGCGGCGTTGTCGGACTGCCGAACGGCACAGGCAAAGACATGCGCGTTGCTGTCTTCGCACGTGGCGCGAAGGCTGACGAAGCGAAAGAAGCAGGCGCGGATATCGTTGGTGCAGAAGACCTGATGGAAACCATTCAGGGCGGCTCCATCGAATTCGATCGCTGCATTGCAACCCCGGACATGATGCCGATCGTCGGTCGTCTGGGTAAGGTTCTTGGCCCCCGTAACCTGATGCCGAACCCCAAGGTTGGCACTGTGACCATGGACGTGAAAGCAGCCGTGGAAGCAGCCAAAGGCGGTGAAGTTCAGTTCAAGGCGGAAAAAGGCGGCGTTGTGCACGCAGGCGTTGGCAAAGCGTCGTTTGACGAAGCCAAGCTGGTCGAAAACATTCGCGCTTTCGTCTCGGCTGTTGCACGGGCCAAGCCGTCGGGCGCCAAGGGCACCTACATGAAGAAAATCGCGCTGAGCTCGACCATGGGCCCTGGTGTGACCGTTGATGTGGCAGAAGCTTCGGGCGAATAAGCCTGACCTACGCCAAAGCAATGTTGCGGGCGGTCCCTTCGGACCGCCCGTTTTTTTTAGCTGAACTGCAACGCTGTGTGGCTGGCTGTATCGCCGGTCAGGGTGAAGAAGCTCCGGTCTTCAATGGGCACCCATTTTCCTGTGCCCTTGTCCAGCGGCTCGGACGCAATGACCTTGCCGCCGTGGTCCAGACCTTCCCCGAAATACAGGGACGGGCTGCGCTGATCGCTGGAATACCGAAAGGCATACAGGTTCTGCCCATCCGAAAAGGCGACGGCCATGCGATCCGGTTGCGTCCGATGACCGTCAAGCGCATCGATCTGACGCAGAGTTGCGACAACAGCGTCCTGCGGCGCATCATCCAGCCCGTTTGCCAGCAGGAGCAGAAACAGAAGCTCTGAATCCGTCGACCCGCGCCGCGCCGCATAAAGTTCGTCCGGCAGTGAGGATTCAAGCCGTCTTCGCAAACGCCCGAACTCGCCAATCTGGCCATTATGCATGAAGGACCATTTGCCAAACGTGAAAGGGTGGCAGTTTGCGCGCGACACTTCGCCGAACGTCGACGCGCGGACATGGGCCAGAAACAGCGAGGATTTTATCATCCTGCAAAGATCGACCAGGTTACCATCCGACCACGCGGGCAGGACATCCCTGTACAGGCCGGGGCGATCCTGGTCTGCGTACCAGGCCATACCAAAGCCATCGCCATTGACGGCAAGTTTAGCTTCGGCCGCGTGCTGGCTTTGCTCCAGCAAGGAATGCTGGGGCCGGATGACGATGTTTTCAAGCGGGATACTTGGTCCGCAATAGGCGGCAATTCTGCACATTTGTTCTGATTCTTCTTGTTTCTGAGAAAAATTGTCGGGTTATAGTCTTGAACTTGGAACAATGTCACGAACTATTTTGCGCTCAGCCCTGAAATTCGACCAAATCAATTGCTCGTCACCGCACTTAATCTTGTGGTTCTGGTCATCCCTTGTTGCGTCTGATTAATCCCAATTTACCTCTTGGAAACCCCGGCCATCTGTCCTAAGTAGACCTGCGGAATAAAGCGTGCGATTCGTCGTGCGCTTTATTTTGTTTCGTCCAAGACGGTGGGTGGTGCCATATGGCCCCTTAATTCCCTGCCTGAGACGGGTAAGACCAAAGAATTCTGAGGGTCCCACCCTCGGGCGAGTTTTGGCCAATCCCGTAACAACGGACCTGAACGCCGGGGCGCAAGCCGCGGCAAATATGAGCCGGGGTGAGAACTCACCCCTAACTTGGAGAGAACTGTGGATAGAGCCCAGAAAGAGAAAGTGGTCGAGGAACTCGGCCAAATCTTCGAAAGCTCTGGCGTCGTAGTGGTTGCCCACTACGCCGGTCTGACAGTTGCCGAGATGCAGGACCTTCGCGCACGTGCACGTGACGCGGGTGGCTCCGTGCGTGTTGCCAAGAACAGGCTCGCCAAAATCGCCCTCGAGGGTAAGCCGTGTGCAAGCATGGCCGACCTGCTGACAGGGATGACCGTTCTGACCTATTCCGAGGACCCCGTGGCAGCAGCCAAGGTGGCCGAGGACTTCGCCAAGGATAACAAGAAATTTGAAATCCTCGGCGGTGCAATGGGCGAGAACGCTCTGGACCGCAAAGGCGTTGAAGCCGTTTCGAAAATGCCGTCTCGCGAGGAGCTTATTGCTTCGATCGTGGGCTGCATTGGCGCACCTGCTTCGAACATCGCCGGCGCGATTGGCGCACCTGCAAGCAATATCGCAAGCATCCTTTCCACCATCGAAGAGAAGGCGGAAGCTGCGTAAGCGGTTGGCACTGAATGATCTGCGTAGGGTACCTACCCTGACGTTGGAACACACATTGTAAACGGAAAGAGCTGATAAAATGGCTGATCTGAAAGCACTCGCAGAAAGCATCGTGGGTCTGACCCTGCTGGAAGCACAAGAACTGAAAACCATCCTCAAAGACGAATACGGCATCGAGCCCGCAGCTGGCGGCGCCGTAATGGTCGCAGCAGCTGGTGGCGACGCCGGTGGCGCAGCTGAGGAAGAAAAAACCGAATTCGACGTCGTTCTGAAGAACGCCGGCGCTTCGAAAATCAACGTGATCAAAGAAGTTCGCGGCATCACCGGTCTGGGCCTGAAAGAAGCCAAGGAACTGGTCGAAGCCGGCGGCAAGATCAAAGAAGGCGTGTCGAAAGACGAAGCCGAAGACGTCAAAGCCAAGCTGGAAGCAGCTGGCGCCGAAGTCGAGCTGGCCTAAGCCTGGTCTCAGGCGCATCGCTGATGCGCCGAAAATTTTGGCTGGATCCGGAGAAATCCGGGTCCAGCCGAACCTGTCTTAGAAAGGGCCTCACGGAATGGGGCGTTTTCTAAGACACGGTTTTCGGATCGGGAGGCCGCCTTCGGGACGGTGGCCACGAATTGATCCGGACGTGTTGTCTCGATTGTGCAAGATGCCGGGGCCCGACGGTGTCTTTGCCCGCTGAGAACATCGAAAGGTGACATCTGACATGGCTCAAACGTTCCTTGGCCAGAAACGTCTTCGTAAATATTACGGCAAAATCCGCGAAGTACTGGAGATGCCGAACCTCATTGAGGTACAGAAATCTTCTTATGATCTTTTCCTGCGCTCCGGCGATGCAGAACAGCCCACAGACGGCGAAGGCATCAAGGGCGTGTTCCAATCGGTTTTCCCGATCAAGGATTTCAACGAAACCTCTGTTCTGGAGTTCGTGAAATACGATCTGGAGAAACCCAAATACGACGTCGAAGAGTGCATGCAGCGCGACATGACCTACAGCGCACCGCTGAAGGTTACCCTGCGCCTGATCGTGTTCGATGTTGATGAGGACACCGGCGCGAAATCGGTAAAAGACATCAAGGAACAGGATGTCTTCATGGGCGACATGCCCCTGATGACCCCGAACGGCACCTTTGTCGTCAACGGCACCGAGCGTGTGATCGTCTCCCAGATGCACCGCTCGCCCGGTGTGTTCTTTGACCACGACAAGGGTAAAACCCATTCCTCGGGCAAGCTGCTGTTTGCCTGCCGCATCATCCCGTATCGCGGCAGCTGGCTGGACTTCGAGTTTGATGCCAAGGATATCGTGTTCGCCCGTATCGACCGCCGCCGCAAACTGCCTGTGACAACCCTGCTTTATGCGCTGGGTCTGGATCAGGAAGCGATCATGGACGCGTATTACAAAACCGTGTCCTACAAGCTGGACAAGAAGAAGGGCTGGGTCACGCCGTTCTTCCCCGAGCGTGTTCGCGGCACCCGTCCGACCTATGACCTGATCGACGCGAAATCAGGTGAGGTGATTGCCGAGGCAGGCAAAAAAGTCACCCCGCGCGCGGTCAAGAAGCTGATCGACGAGGGCACCGTCACAGAACTGCTGGTTCCGTTCGATCACATCGTTGGCAAGTTTGTCGCCAAGGACATCATCAACGAAGAAAACGGCGCGATCTATGTCGAAGCCGGTGACGAACTGACGCTGGAATATGACAAGGATGGCGACCTGATCGGCGGTACCGCGAAGGAACTGATCGACGCGGGCATCACCGATATTCCGGTTCTCGACATCGATAACGTCAATGTCGGACCCTACATGCGCAACACCATGGCGCAGGACAAGAACATGAACCGCGAAAGCGCGCTCATGGATATCTACCGCGTCATGCGTCCGGGTGAACCGCCCACCGTCGAAGCGGCGTCGGCCCTGTTCGACACCCTGTTCTTCGACAGCGAGCGGTATGACCTGTCCGCCGTTGGCCGCGTGAAGATGAACATGCGCCTGGCACTGGACGCGCCGGATACCCTGCGTACCCTGCGCCGCGAAGACATCGTGGCCTGCGTCAAGGCTCTGGTCGAACTGCGCGACGGCAAAGGCGACGTGGACGATATCGACCACCTCGGCAACCGTCGTGTGCGTTCGGTCGGTGAACTGATGGAAAACCAGTACCGCGTCGGTCTGCTGCGCATGGAGCGCGCGATCAAAGAGCGTATGTCGTCGGTCGAGATCGACACCGTCATGCCGCAGGACCTGATCAACGCGAAACCGGCTGCTGCTGCTGTGCGTGAATTCTTCGGCTCGTCGCAGCTGTCGCAGTTCATGGACCAGACCAACCCGCTGTCGGAAGTCACCCACAAACGCCGTCTTTCGGCGCTTGGCCCCGGTGGTCTGACGCGTGAGCGTGCGGGCTTTGAAGTGCGCGACGTGCACCCGACCCACTATGGCCGGATGTGCCCGATTGAAACGCCGGAAGGCCCGAACATCGGTCTGATCAACTCGCTGGCCACCTTCGCCCGCGTGAACAAGTATGGCTTCATCGAAACACCTTACCGCGTCGTCAAGGACGCCGAGGTGACCGATGAGGTTCACTACATGTCCGCGACCGAGGAAATGCGTCACACCGTGGCGCAGGCGAACGCGACGCTGGACAAGAACGGCAAGTTCATCAACGATCTGGTTTCGACCCGTCAGGCAGGCGACTACACCCTTGCCCCGCGCGAGAATGTGGACCTGATCGACGTGTCGCCGAAACAGCTGGTTTCGGTCGCGGCTTCGCTGATTCCGTTCCTTGAAAATGACGACGCCAACCGCGCTCTGATGGGCTCGAACATGCAACGTCAGGCGGTTCCGCTGCTGCGGGCCGAGGCACCGCTGGTCGGTACCGGGATCGAGGAGAAGGTCGCAATCGACTCAGGCGCTGCGATTCAGGCGAAACGCGCCGGCATCATCGACCAGGTCGATGCCCAGCGTATCGTTATCCGTGCCACCGAGGATCTGGAACTGGGTGACGCTGGCGTTGACATCTATCGTCTGCGTAAGTTCCAGCGCTCGAACCAGAACACCTGCATCAACCAGCGTCCGCTGATCAAGGTGGGTGACACCGTCCAGAAGGGCGAGGTCATTGCCGACGGTCCGTCGACCGATATGGGTGAACTGGCCTTGGGTAAGAACGTGGTCGTCGCGTTCATGCCGTGGAACGGTTACAACTACGAAGACTCGATCCTGATCTCGGAACGTATCGCGCGTGACGACGTCTTTACCTCGGTCCATATCGAGGAATTCGAAGTCGCCGCCCGTGACACCAAGCTGGGCCCGGAAGAGATCACCCGCGACATCCCCAACGTCGGTGAAGAAGCGCTGCGCAACCTCGACGAGGCGGGCATCGTTTACATCGGCGCGGATGTTGAGCCGGGCGATATTCTGGTCGGCAAGATCACTCCGAAGGGCGAAAGCCCGATGACCCCGGAAGAAAAGCTGCTGCGCGCCATCTTTGGTGAAAAAGCATCTGATGTGCGCGACACCTCGTTGCGCGTGAAGCCGGGCGATTACGGTACGGTCGTCGAGGTTCGCGTCTTCAACCGTCACGGTGTCGAGAAAGACGAGCGTGCGCTGCAGATCGAGCGTGAGGAAGTCGAACGTCTGGCCCGTGACCGGGACGACGAGCTGGCGATCCTTGACCGCAACATCTATGCGCGTCTGCAAGGTCTGATCCTGGGTAAAACCGCTGTCAAAGGCCCGAAAGGTGTCAAGGCAGGGTCGGTGATCACCGAGAATCTGCTGGACACCCTGACCCGTGGTCAATGGTGGCAGCTGGCGCTGGAAGACGAGCAGGACGCACAGATCGTCGAGGCCCTGAACGAGCAATACGAAGTGCAAAAGCGCGCTCTGGATGCCCGTTTCGAGGATAAGGTCGAGAAAGTCCGCCGTGGCGACGACCTGCCGCCGGGTGTGATGAAGATGGTCAAAGTCTTCATCGCCGTGAAGCGCAAGCTGCAGCCGGGCGACAAGATGGCCGGTCGTCACGGGAACAAAGGTGTGATCTCCAAGGTTGTTCCGATGGAAGACATGCCGTTCCTGGCCGATGGGACCCCGGTCGACTTCTGTCTGAACCCGCTGGGTGTGCCTTCGCGTATGAACGTCGGTCAGATCCTTGAAACCCACATGGGTTGGGCCGCGCGCGGTCTGGGTCTGAACATCGATGAAGCTCTGGGTGAATACCGCCGTTCCGGCGACCTGACCCCGGTGCGCGAGGCGATGAAGCTGGCCTATGGCGAAGATGTCTACGAAGAAGGCATCACTGGCATGGACGAGGAAACGCTGATTGAGGCAGCGGGCAACGTGACCCGCGGTGTTCCGATCGCAACCCCGGTCTTTGACGGTGCCAAAGAGGCTGACGTCAACGACGCACTGGTGCGTGCGGGCTTCTCGGAAAGCGGTCAGTCGGTTCTGTTCGACGGTCGTACGGGTGAGCAATTTGCACGTCCGGTGACCGTGGGCATCAAGTACCTGCTGAAACTGCACCACCTGGTGGACGACAAGATCCACGCGCGTTCGACCGGGCCCTACAGCCTGGTTACCCAGCAGCCGCTGGGTGGTAAGGCGCAGTTCGGTGGTCAGCGCTTTGGTGAGATGGAAGTCTGGGCTCTGGAAGCTTACGGCGCCGCCTACACTCTGCAGGAGATGCTCACCGTGAAATCGGATGACGTCGCCGGCCGGACCAAGGTCTATGAGTCGATCGTCAAGGGCGAGGATAACTTTGAAGCGGGCGTACCGGAATCGTTCAACGTTCTGGTGAAAGAAGTCCGCGGCCTCGGCCTGAATATGGAACTCCTGGATGCGGAGGTCGATGAGTGACGAAGGGATGCCGGGCTGAAGCCCGGCCTACCATCTGATCCGGCGTAGGCCGGGCTTCAGCCCGGCACTGCGTGACCCCCGCACCCTCTAACTCTGAGGTAAAGAGATGAACCAGGAAATCACCAACAACCCGTTCAACCCGCTGACGCCCCCGAAGGTCTTTGACGAAATCAAAGTCTCGCTGGCGTCGCCCGAACGGATTCTGTCTTGGTCCTATGGCGAGATCAAGAAACCCGAAACCATCAACTACCGGACGTTCAAGCCCGAACGTGACGGTCTGTTCTGCGCGCGTATCTTTGGCCCGATCAAAGATTACGAATGTCTGTGCGGCAAATATAAGCGGATGAAGTATCGCGGCGTTGTCTGCGAGAAATGCGGTGTGGAAGTCACCCTGCAGAAAGTCCGCCGCGAGCGTATGGGCCACATCGAACTGGCCGCGCCCGTTGCACATATCTGGTTCCTGAAATCGCTGCCGTCCCGCATCGGTCTGATGCTGGACATGACGCTGCGCGATCTGGAACGCGTTCTGTACTTTGAAAACTATGTCGTCATCGAGCCCGGTCTGACCGACCTGACCTACGGCCAGATGCTGACCGAAGAAGAGTATATGGATGCGCAGGATGCCTTTGGCATGGACGCGTTCACCGCCAATATCGGTGCCGAAGCCATCCGTGAGATGCTGGCCCAGATCGATCTGGAAGCCGAAGCCGAACAGCTGCGCGCTGATCTGGCCGAAGCCACAGGCGAGTTGAAGCCCAAGAAGATCATCAAGCGTCTGAAGGTTGTTGAATCCTTCCTCGAGTCGGGCAACCGGCCTGAATGGATGGTCATGACCGTGATCCCGGTCATCCCGCCGGAACTGCGTCCGCTGGTTCCGCTGGATGGTGGCCGTTTCGCGACGTCGGATCTGAACGATCTCTATCGCCGCGTGATCAACCGGAACAACCGTCTGAAACGTCTGATCGAATTGCGCGCGCCAGACATCATCGTCCGCAACGAAAAGCGGATGTTGCAGGAATCCGTGGATGCTCTGTTTGACAACGGCCGTCGTGGCCGCGTGATCACCGGCGCCAACAAGCGTCCGCTGAAATCGCTGTCGGATATGCTGAAAGGTAAGCAGGGCCGCTTCCGTCAGAACCTTCTGGGGAAACGCGTCGACTTCTCGGGCCGCTCGGTCATTGTGACCGGTCCGGAGCTTAAGCTGCACCAGTGTGGTCTGCCCAAGAAGATGGCGCTGGAGCTGTTCAAGCCGTTCATCTACTCGCGCCTTGAAGCCAAGGGTCTGTCTTCGACCGTAAAACAGGCGAAGAAACTGGTCGAGAAAGAACGTCCCGAAGTGTGGGATATCCTCGACGAGGTGATCCGCGAACACCCTGTCATGCTGAACCGTGCGCCGACGCTGCACCGTCTTGGCATTCAGGCGTTCGAACCGGTCCTGATCGAAGGCAAAGCGATCCAGCTGCACCCGCTGGTCTGTTCGGCCTTCAACGCCGACTTCGACGGCGACCAGATGGCCGTTCACGTGCCGCTGAGCCTTGAGGCACAGCTGGAAGCCCGTGTTCTGATGATGTCGACGAACAACGTTCTGTCGCCTGCAAACGGCGCGCCGATCATCGTTCCGTCGCAGGACATGATCCTGGGTCTGTACTATGTGTCGCTGGAACGTGCGGGCATGCCGGGCGAAGGCAAGGTCTTTGGTTCGATCGACGAAGTTCAGCACGCGCTGGATGCGGGTGAGGTGCATTTGCACACCAAAATCACCGCGCGGATCACGCAGATCGACGAAGAAGGCAACGAAGTTCAGAAGCGCTATGAAACCACTCCGGGCCGTCTGCGTCTGGGTGCCCTGCTGCCGATGAACAACAAGGCGCCGTTCGATCTGGTCAACCGCCTGCTGCGGAAGAAAGAAGTGCAGCAGGTGATCGACACCGTCTACCGCTACTGCGGTCAGAAAGAGTCGGTTATCTTCTGTGACCAGATCATGTCGATGGGCTTCAAAGAAGCGTTCAGGGCGGGCATCTCGTTCGGCAAGGACGACATGGTCATTCCAGACGACAAGTGGGGCATCGTTGATGACACCCGCGATCAGGTGAAAGACTTCGAACAGCAGTACATGGACGGCCTGATCACTCAGGGCGAAAAGTACAACAAGGTTGTCGATGCCTGGTCGAAGTGTAACGACCGTGTGACCGAGGCGATGATGAGCACCATCTCGAACGTCGCCAAGGCCGAAGACGGGTCTGACATGGAACCGAACTCGGTCTACATGATGGCCCACTCCGGTGCGCGGGGCTCGGTCACTCAGATGAAACAGCTGGGCGGTATGCGCGGCCTGATGGCCAAGCCGAACGGTGACATCATCGAGACGCCGATCATCTCGAACTTCAAGGAAGGTCTGACCGTTCTTGAATACTTCAACTCGACCCACGGTGCCCGTAAGGGTCTGTCGGATACCGCTCTGAAGACGGCGAACTCGGGTTACCTGACCCGTCGTCTGGTGGACGTGGCGCAGGACTGCATCGTTCGTGAGATCGATTGTGGCACCGAGCGCGCAATCACGGCCGAAGCCGCAGTCAACGACGGTGAGGTTGTCGCCTCGCTGGCCGAGCGTATCCTGGGCCGTGTGGCGGCTGACGATATCCTGCGTCCGGGTACGGATGAGGTGCTTGTTGCGGCTGGTCAGCTGATCGACGAACGTATGGCAGACACCATCGACGAAGCGGGCGTTCAGTCGACCCGCATCCGCTCGCCTCTGACCTGCGAGTCCGAGGAAGGCGTCTGTGCCACCTGCTACGGTCGTGACCTTGCTCGCGGTACCATGGTGAACACGGGTGAGGCTGTCGGCATCATCGCCGCCCAGTCCATCGGTGAACCCGGTACACAGCTGACGATGCGGACCTTCCACATCGGTGGTGTTGCGCAAGGTGGTCAGCAGTCGTTCCAGGAAGCCAGCCAGGCTGGTGTCGTATCCTTCGAGAACCCGCAGATCCTGGTCAATGCCGCAGGCGAAAGCCTTGTCATGGGCCGGAACATGAAGCTGGTGATCAAAGACGATCACGGCGAAGAGCGCGCCAGCCACAAGCTGGGCTATGGCTCCAAGCTGTTCGTCAAGGGAGGCACCAAGGTGGCCCGCGGCGACAAGCTGTTCGAATGGGATCCCTACACCCTGCCGATCATCGCCGAGAAAGCCGGTACCACCAAATACGTCGATCTGGTTTCGGGCCTTGCCGTCCGTGACGAGACCGACGAAGCAACCGGCATGACCCAGAAGATCGTGATCGACTGGCGCGCCGCCCCCCGTGGCAGCGACCTCAAGCCCGAGATCATTCTGGTCGGTGACGATGGCGAACCGGTCCGCAACGATGCGGGCAACCCGGTTCACTATCCGATGTCGGTGGATGCGATCCTGTCGGTCGAAGATGGCCAGAAGATCGAAGCCGGTGACGTTGTTGCGCGTATTCCGCGTGAAGGTGCCAAGACCAAGGACATCACCGGTGGTCTGCCGCGTGTGGCCGAACTGTTCGAAGCCCGCCGTCCGAAAGATCACGCGATCATCGCAGAAGCTGATGGTTACGTGCGCTTTGGCCGCGACTACAAGAACAAGCGCCGCATCAGCATCGAACCGGCTGACGAGTCGCTGGAACCCATCGAGTACATGGTACCCAAGGGCAAGCACATCCCTGTTGTCGAAGGCGACTTCGTTCAGAAGGGCGACTACATCATGGACGGTAACCCGGCCCCGCATGACATCCTGTCCATCATGGGTGTCGAGGCGCTGGCGAACTACATGATCGACGAAGTGCAGGATGTGTATCGTCTGCAAGGCGTGAAGATCAACGACAAGCACATCGAAGTCATCGTGCGCCAGATGCTGCAGAAGTGGGAGATCCTAGATTCAGGCGACACCACCCTGCTGAAAGGCGAACATGTCGACAAGCAGGAGTTCGACGCAGCCAACGAAAAGACCATCGCCCGCGGTGGTCGTCCGGCACAGGGCGAGCCGATCCTTCTGGGGATCACCAAGGCCTCGTTGCAGACGCGTTCGTTCATCTCGGCGGCGTCGTTCCAGGAAACCACCCGCGTACTGACCGAAGCGTCCGTGCAGGGCAAAAAGGACAAGCTGGTCGGCCTGAAAGAGAACGTCATCGTTGGTCGCCTGATCCCCGCCGGTACCGGTGGGGCCACGCAGGCCGTCCGCCACATCGCGCAGTCGCGCGACAATGTGGTGATCGAAGCCCGCCGGGAAGAGGCCGAAGCGGCCGCTGCCCTGGCTGCGCCGATCATGGATGATGATCTGGTCGGGGATGAGCTGGACGTTCTGGTGGAAACACCCGAAAGCCGCGAGTAATCGCCCGATTGACAAGTTTAGGAAGGCCCCGCGATTTCGCGGGGCCTTTCGTTTTTGCAGGGCTGAAACGCGCACCACGCTTAAGGCGGTTCCAGACCACTGGAATATCGCGCTCGCCGTATGAGACCTGCAATAACAGTAGGGTTTTTCTGGTTTAGCCTAAACTGTGCTACCATCCGCCATGAGTTCACACAGGTGACGGGGGTGGATGATGAGAGCTGTCACAAAGTTGTCGCGCGTATTTTCGGTTTTCGGTCTGGGCCTGATGGCCGCCTGCACGGACTATGCCTATGTGGGGATGCCACCGGGCCAGCCATCGCGTGAGATCGTGATCCCGAACGGCACGACGCGCCTGATCCCGATATCCGGCTCGATCGTCGGGCTGGCATATGATGAGCCGCGACGGCGGATCTTCCTGCGCAATCTTCCCGGTACCCAGCTACAGGAGCTTGACCGAAATGGCCGTGTCCTGCGTACCTTTGCGGCACAGCGGGTTCCGGCCGGATGCGGTGGCATCACACCTGACGAGTTTCCCATCAAAGAATGCGGGTTGGCCGTTCGGGGAAGCGACGGGCATCTGTTCCTCGACCATCCGAACGGGGTGATGATCGCGGAACTGACCCGCGACGGGCAATTTGTGCGCAACATAACCCTCAGCCAACCGCAAGGGCCGATTGGCGGGCTGGCCTTTGATGAAACGACCGGCACGTTTTATGTGCTGTTCATCCGCAATCGCCTGATCGCCGAGGTGGATTTGAACGGCACGGTGCTTAGGACAATCCGGGCGACCAATCCATCGGTCGGCGCAGCGGTGCAGATCGAACGCTTTGGCCTTGGCATCAATTCCAAACGCCGCGAGCTTTATGTTGCGCTTCAGAACGGCAACCAGCTTGGCGTTCTGGACATGTCCGGCGGGTTGATCGCAACGCACATGCTCAGCGCCGGGGTGGCTGTGGAAGGGATCGGAGGTGGTCGGGTCTCTGGTCTCTGATAGGGGCTCAGAAGGCGTTTTCGACCCGCTCCCAACGCGTCGGAGCGTAATTCTTGCGCTGATCTGATTTGATGCGTTGACAGGCGGCTGTCCGATTGGGCCAATGGCCCGATCACTCTGCGCAGGGCCAAATCTGACATGAACCCAAACACCAAAGGTGCCTTGCTGATGATGGGCAGCATGGCGGCCTTCACCCTGAACGACACTTTGGTCAAGGTCGCGCTTCGGGAACTGCCATTGTTCCAACTCGTGGCCATGCGGGGCGTTCTGGCCGTTTTCCTTGTCTATGGTCTTGCCCGCTATCTGGGGGCGCTGCACCTCAATTTCTCACACCACGACCGGTGGCTGGTTGCGCTGCGCAGTCTGGCCGAACTGTCGGCTACCTTCTTTTTCCTGACAGCGCTCAAGAACATGCCGCTTGCCAATGTGACGGCCATTCTGCAGGCGCTGCCTCTGACCGTGACGCTGGGCGCGGCGCTGGTCTTTTCCGAACAGGTCGGCTGGCGGCGCATATTGGCGATTGCCATTGGTTTTGGCGGCATGGTTCTGATCGTCAGGCCCGGACCTGACGGCTTCAGCCTGTATTCCATCTACGCGCTGATCGCAGTGGCTTCGATCACGGTTCGCGATCTGGTGACGCGACGCATGTCGCCCCAGGTTCCGTCAATGGTGGTGACACTGGCGACGTCTCTTTCCATCACGGTGGCCGCCGCGATTGCTTCGGTGTTCGAAGGATGGGTTCCGGTTTCCGGCGCTGCGGGTTCTTTGGTTGCAGCGGCGGCCGTGTTCGTCCTGATGGGCTATCTGTTCAGCGTCATGGTCATGCGTCAGGGCGATGTCGGGTTCATCGCGCCGTTTCGCTATTCCAGCCTGATCTGGGCCCTGGGGTTGGGCTGGGCCGTATTCGATGAATGGCCCGACGGCCTGACCATGCTGGGTGCGACACTGATCGTGGCCGCCGGGTTGTTTACGCTGTTCCGGGAACGCGCGCGTCGGGAAGCGGCGTGAACCTGCGTGACAAAGCTCTGAACACTGGTCATCCGAAGGCGAAACCCGGCCTCCGGTTTCGGGTTCAGCTTAACATTGGCGCTTCTGGTGCAGGGCGGTTTTATGAACCCGGTTGAGCCTGCGCACCCATATAGGCACGGCCCGGATCAGCCAATTTCCGGGCAACCGGTATCGTGCTGTTGACACTCGGGCCGACTCCCCCTATTACGCGCGTCATCTCGGTGCCGGGGGCCGCCCCATAGCCGATTCCAGTAATGAGCTGGTCAAGGCCCGGACAATTTTGCAGTTCGCGCCCTCTGAGAAACAACCGCGACGTTCACCTCGGAATGGGAACGCTCGTGGGTTTTGCGCTTGTGGACGCATCAGCGCAGCGAAGTTAGCCGCACGCAGCCCGCGTGCATGTCATGTGTGTTGCAAACGGGGAAGAAACCGGAATGCCAACTATTCAACAGCTGATCCGCAAACCGCGGCAGCCCAAAGTAAAACGCTCGAAGTCCATGCACCTGGAGCAGTGCCCGCAGAAACGCGGCGTCTGCACACGTGTTTACACCACCACACCGAAGAAACCGAACTCGGCTATGCGTAAGGTTGCCAAAGTGCGCCTGACCAACGGGTTCGAGGTCATCTCGTACATCCCCGGTGAAAGCCACAACCTGCAGGAACACTCGGTTGTTCTGATCCGTGGCGGCCGTGTGAAAGACCTTCCCGGTGTGCGTTACCACATCCTGCGCGGTGTTCTGGATACTCAGGGCGTCAAAGACCGTAAGCAACGCCGTTCGAAATACGGCGCGAAGCGTCCCAAGTAAGAAGGAGAGGCTGATATGTCACGTCGTCACGCCGCCGAAAAACGCGAAGTCCTGCCTGACGCCAAGTTTGGCGATAAGGTTCTGACCAAATTCATGAACAACCTGATGATCGACGGCAAGAAGTCGGTCGCCGAGCGCATCGTCTACAACGCCTTTGACCGCGTCGAAAGCAAGATCAAGCGCGCGCCCGTCGAAGTGTTCCACGAAGCACTCGACAACATCAAACCGTCGGTCGAGGTTCGCTCGCGCCGGGTTGGTGGTGCAACCTATCAGGTTCCGGTCGAAGTCCGCCCCGAGCGCCGCGAAGCACTGGCCATCCGCTGGCTGATCACCGCTGCGCGCGGCCGCAATGAAAACACCATGGAAGAACGCCTCGCCGGTGAGCTGCTGGACGCTGTACAGTCCCGCGGTACCGCCGTGAAGAAGCGCGAAGACACCCACAAGATGGCCGAGGCGAACAAAGCCTTCAGCCATTACCGTTGGTAATCCCAGAGGCTTATCCAAATGGCACGCGAATATCCGCTCGAACTATACCGTAACTTCGGTATCATGGCGCACATCGACGCAGGTAAGACCACCTGCTCGGAGCGTATCCTGTATTACACTGGTAAATCCCACAACATCGGTGAGGTGCACGATGGTGCAGCCACCATGGACTGGATGGAGCAGGAGCAGGAACGCGGCATCACCATCACTTCGGCTGCAACTACCACCTTCTGGGAACGCACCGAAGACGGTCAGAATGCTGACACGCCTAAGCACCGCCTGAACATCATCGACACCCCCGGCCACGTTGACTTCACCATCGAAGTTGAACGCTCGCTGGCGGTTCTCGACGGTGCCGTCTGCGTTCTGGACGCAAACGCCGGTGTTGAACCCCAGACCGAAACCGTGTGGCGTCAGGCTGACCGCTACAAGGTTCCGCGTATGGTTTTCGTCAACAAGATGGACAAGATCGGCGCAGACTTCTTCAACTGCGTTCGCATGATCGAAGACCGCACCGGCGCACGCGCTGTTCCGGTTGGTATTCCGATCGGTGCCGAAACCGAGCTGGAAGGCCTGGTTGATCTGGTCACCATGGAAGAGTGGCTGTGGCAGGGCGAAGACCTTGGTGCAAGCTGGGTCAAAGCTCCGATCCGCGACAGCCTGAAAGACATGGCTGACGAATGGCGCGGCAAGATGATCGAAGCGGCCGTCGAAGAAGACGACGACGCAATGATGGCCTATCTGGAAGGCGAAGAGCCCGACGTTCCGACCCTGCGCAAACTGTTGCGCAAAGGCACGCTGGCGCTGCATTTCGTTCCCGTTCTGGGTGGCTCGGCGTTCAAGAACAAAGGTGTTCAGCCGCTGCTCAACGCTGTGATCGACTATCTGCCCAGCCCGCTGGACGTTGTTGATTACATGGGCTTCAAACCCGGCGACGAGGAAGAAGTTCGTAACATCGCACGTCGTGCCGATGACGACATGGCCTTCTCGGGTCTGGCGTTCAAAATCATGAACGACCCCTTCGTTGGTTCGCTGACCTTCACCCGCGTTTACTCGGGCACCATGAACAAGGGTGACTCGATCCTGAACTCGACCAAAGGCAAGAAAGAGCGCATCGGTCGTATGATGATGATGCACTCCAACAACCGGGAAGAGATCGAAGAAGCGTTTGCAGGCGACATCATCGCGCTGGCGGGTCTGAAAGACACCACCACCGGTGACACTCTGTGCGATGCGAAGGATCCGGTGGTTCTGGAAACCATGACCTTCCCCGATCCGGTGATCGAGATCGCGGTCGAGCCCAAAACCAAGGGCGACCAGGAAAAGATGTCTCAGGGTCTGGCCCGTCTGGCCGCCGAAGACCCGTCCTTCCGCGTGGAAACCGACCTGGAATCGGGTCAGACCATCATGAAGGGCATGGGCGAACTTCACCTGGACATCCTGGTGGACCGTCTCAAGCGCGAGTTCAAGGTCGAGGCCAACATCGGTGCGCCTCAGGTGGCTTATCGTGAAACCATCTCGATGCCGGTCGAACACACCTACACCCACAAGAAACAGTCGGGTGGTTCGGGTCAGTTCGCCGAAGTCAAGCTGGAGATCCAGCCCACTGAGGCAGGCGAAGGTTACTCGTTCGAAAGCCGCATCGTTGGTGGTGCCGTTCCGAAGGAATACATCCCCGGTGTTGAAAAAGGCATCAACTCGGTCATGGACAGCGGCCCTCTGGCTGGCTTCCCCGTGATCGACTTCAAGGTTGCCCTGCTGGACGGTAAGTTCCACGACGTTGACTCGAGCGTTCTGGCGTTCGAAATCGCGGCCCGTATGTGTATGCGTGAAGGCATGCGCAAAGCTGGCGCGAAGCTGCTGGAACCGATCATGAAGGTCGAAGTGATCACCCCGGAAGAATACACCGGCGGTATCATCGGCGACCTGACCTCGCGTCGGGGCCAGGTGTCTGGTCAGGAACCGCGCGGCAACGCGATCGCGATCGATGCGTTTGTTCCGCTGGCGAACATGTTCGGCTACATCAACACCCTGCGTTCGATGTCGTCGGGCCGCGCCCAGTTCACCATGCAGTTCGACCACTACGATCCGGTTCCGCAGAACATCTCGGACGAGATCCAGGCGAAATACGCATAAGCGACGATTTGAGGGAGCGCCGTTCCGGGGCTCCCTTCATTACAGAAAAAGGAGGCCATCATGGCAAAGGAAAAGTTTGAGCGTAATAAGCCGCACGTCAACATCGGCACGATTGGGCATGTTGACCACGGCAAGACGACGCTGACCGCAG
>NZ_JBQFZK010000021.1:0-58890 GCF_056542185.1 Ruegeria sp. AE4
TCAGACCGATCTGGAAGTCATAGGCACTGCCGTTGCCGCCGACATGGGCGTTGACGGAATACAGGTCATCAACGGTAATGCCCTCCCCGAACACCAGCCGGTCGTTTTCCTGGTAGTTGGTGGAGTACTCGCTGATGGTGTCGTTGCCTTCGCCACCCCGGAACACATAGTCGTCGCTCGCCCCGGACCCGTCGAAGTGATCGTCCCCGTCGGTGCCCAGTGTTGCGACGCGGAATGCGTTGCGGTCCAGAACCGTGCCGTCGGAGAAGACAAACTCGTTGATATGGTATCGACCGGCATTGCCACCGTTGTCGCCATCGTCGAGGATGGTGATGGTGCCGTCGCCCGCCTTCAGACCGATCTGGAAGTCATAGGCACTGCCGTTGCCGCCGACATGGGCGTTGACGGAATACAGGTCATCAACGGTAATGCCCTCCCCGAATACCAGCCGGTCGTTTTCCTGGTAGTTGGCGCTGCTGGTAACAATCTGATCATTGCCTAGTCCCGCGCTAAAATGGAAGATATCATTGGTGCTGGTCTCTACAAAGATGTCATCGGCCTCAGATCCTCGGAACAGCTCAACCCGAACATCCTGTAGATTCAGTGCGCTGCCATCTGCGAAAGAAATGGCCTCGATCAGATAATCTTGGTCGGTGTCAAAATAGCTATTGATTGTAACGGTAGCCCCGTCATTCAAAGTAATGACCAGATCATTGGCCACTTGGGCAAAGGTCACATCTTCGAAGTTCACATCGGAGAAGTGTAATGTATCAAATCCGTTTTGCGAACCTGGTCCATAGTCCGAGATGACGTCTGACCCATCACCCAGACGATAAATATAGGTATCTGAACCGCTTCCGCTGTTTAACGTATCGTTTCCTGTACCACCGACAATTATGTTTCCGTCGTCGCCACCATTGATAGTGTCATCACCAGCGGCTCCCAGATAATAGGTTGCACCATCATTGCTCAGGATGTCGTTGGTCTCGGTTCCTGTGACAACTTCGTAGTCACCATATTGCACTATTCCAATGACCAGGGGCGCTTCAACGTCGAGCCCTGCGTCCACTGCTGCCACGTAAAGAAGCGAGTTGTATTCTGCCTGGTTTTCGCTGAGGTCGTGCCGTAACAAGTCCATGACCGCGATAGCGCTGGTGACTGTCAGTGAGCCGCTGTCGATTGAACCTTGCAGACCGGAAAGGACTTCAGATAGGTCGCCGCTTAGTTCCCTCGCTCCTGAGAAAAGAGTGGCCAAACTTTCGAACGGGTGGTCATCGAAGCTTGTTTGGAACGCAGCAAGTGTGTCGGCTTCATAGGAGTCAAGGAAGGCTTTTGACATCGCTGATTGGGCTATAAATCTCCCTGCAAGACTCTGCATCGTTTGATCAAAATACTCTCCTAATTCTTGGCCTGCATTGACGCGTGGATCTGATCCACCATACTGATCTAAGTAGGTAGAACCGTGCATCTTTTCGAGAAAAGCAAGTTCGCGAGCATCAACATACTCACCTCGACTGTCGGCAGCTACGTCAGCCACACCGGCCCAATTCAGGATAAACTCTGGAAAATCTGCGATGAACTGCGCAACGTCTCCGGTTGCTAATATGTCAATGAGCTCAATGGCCTCTAAGCGTAGAGATTCGTCTTCTGAAAATGAAACCCATGTAGAAGCAATTTGACCGTATCCCCACAGCAATGGAAGGGCGAGGGCAGTCGAATTAAATTCAAAATCATCTCCAAGTATCTGGTAGGATTGGGTTGTGTCATTCTGAAAATGAATATCCTCAATCAAGCCGGATGTGCCATCTGAGAATGTCACTGAGCTTCTATCTGAAACTAAATGCTCCAAGTTCGTTTCGTTCACTTCAACCGCATTCAGTGAAATTGAAGAAATACCCGCTTCGTCCAGGGATTGCAGCTCCCCGTTATCAGAATTTCCGTCTTGATTGAAATCGCGCCAGATCTTCAGTTCAGAAAATTGGGCGTCATTGGCATCAATCAACCCGTCATTATTAGTGTCAAGCTGAGCAAGCTGCAGAAAACCGTTGTCAAATCCCGTCGCATTTCCAAAAAGCTCCGAGTTGTCGTCAATCTGGCCGTTGCCATTGATATCCATCGCGAGGAGACCATCATCAGGATTGACCCATCCTGTGCGCTCGGCGAATCCGTCAACATTCAGATCAAAGAAAGTATTGGAGCCATTCAATGATGTTAGTTCAATTCCGTCCCCATCTAGGTCAATAACAAGAGGAGAAGTGGGAGGGCAGTCGAACGGATTGATTTTGTTCCAAATGTACCCCGACCCCGCTACTAGAGCGGCAGTTATCGCAGCGGCAAAGTTATCCAAATGGCCAGTTGCGCGCCCAGCAAAACCTATTACTCCACCTACAGCAGCGGGCCCGACAATGTTATCCATTATGCCCTGTCCGAGGTCCCGCTGTGTACCTGTCAGTACATCTCTCATAGTGTCTTGGGCGTGTTGGCCCAAATCTTCTAGCGGGATTACCTCCGGGTTTTGGTCGGGTGCCGGTGTTTGGTTGGAATCGTTATGACAGGACATGATTATATTTCTCTCAATTGTTTAGTGTCTATTGTTCTGAAATGTAGCGAGCCCAGTGCTTAAAAATAGAACCGGCTCAATCTGCCGTTTCTACAACAGGTTTTTCATATTATCGAAGGACCAGACGTGTTCTAAGTATTTGATGTAATTATCTATTTTACGATCCAAATGTTCCTGTGAGTGAGGGCTCTGGGAAGCATCAACGTCAACACCAGCAGAATCTATGATATCACCCAAATGCACTGCCGCGTGTCCGCCGCCGAATTCGAGATATTCGTCAAATGAAGCCCTTGCCTGTTCCTTCTGCCCCGCCAGGGCGAAGCCTATTGCCTTGAAGACGAGTTCTTCGTTCGATTCAGCGGATGCGTTTGTGTTGATCTTTTCAAGAAGCTGCCTTGATAAACTTTTGTTGTTCACTGTTTCGCTGGCCAGTTGCCGTCCAAGTTTTGTGATCAGATCCTGCCCTCTTTGATCTTCACCAGAAGCAAAATAGACCATTGCCGGAAAGAGATACTTATCAATTTCATGTGGTTTTAGGTCGGCTAGTGTGGAAAAAGCGCTAAGCGCCTTGGGCATATCCTTTGTATGGTACAAGTGCAGAAGGCCAAGCGTTCGGTGGGCCGAGTAGTGGTCGGGCCAAAGTTCGAGATGTCGCTGTAAGCGGTCAGTCGCGGCATCATATTGTTCTAGCTTAATTAAAATTGCTATCTCGTACTGGCTTGCGTACTTATCGTCAGGTTTTTTTCTGAGTAACTCGCGATAGTCGCCAAGCGATCTTTCGAGATCGCCTCTCTTAAAATTGAATCGCGCAATTCTAGCGAGCGTATTTGGATCATCAGGCGCTAACCTTCGCGCATTCGCGATGTCTGATAGAACTTCACTTTCACTGCTGAGCGCATCGTTGATGTATGCACGATACACCCATGGAAGTGGGTTATGTGGCTCAAGCCTGATAGATTCACTGACATCAGACAGAGCACGGTCAAGATTGCCCCCACGCTTGTTTGCCCAAGCACGCTTCAAATTTAAGGAAGCTATTCTGGCCGGTGAAGCGTTCTCAGCCAGCATAAGTTGTGTGCAAGCATCAATTACAACATTCGGATCAGCACTATCATCCATACAGAGAGCGTTGAGAGCCTCGAACGTATGCGACTGATCATTATTGGAAAACTGTAGATAAGATGCCCAACCAACTGAAAATGTGGCTACTACAATTGCAATGGCGCGGATACCAGTACGTAAACTTAATTTTAGTTGCATGTTCAAAGGAAAATCTACTTCTAGGTGTGCTTGTGCACATTGCTGAAAGTGCCTGGGCTTTGTCAATTACTAGTTTCTTCACATCGCGATTCCTGAAGATCTTCTTGCGGCGGCTCAGCCACGGCGGTTTTGTTGTACGAGTGCGTTAAGGGCTTCACTGTGTGAATCCAGTAGGGTAGCGACGGTACATGAGCAGTTGGGGCAGCTCACAACGTGGGAGATCTGCGCGAGATAATCGCAGGCGCGTTGAAAAGCAGATCAAGGATAGCCCATTAGCGTAATTATTTTGTCAAAAACGGTCGTTATTGTCCAAGCCCCATGCACCCCCCAGGATCAACCGCTTAGCTAGGACAAAAACCCCCGGCAAAACCTTTGCAGTTTTGGCAGGTTTTTGTCTGGGTTGAGGAGGGGCGTCCGCTACCATCGGTCAATGTCTGCTTACGGTAACGCTGCGATGCAGCATTGAACCGCACACTCAGCGTCCGGTTGGGGCCGTCCTCGTGATCAGCTATTGGCGGGGCAGGGGGCTTTGCTGCAACAGCACCGAGGTCAGCAAGGAGCCCAACCTTGCCTTTTCTAGTTCGTGCTGCGCGCGCTCGCAGCAGGAAGATGGTGCCATCGCATTAAACCTGGTGCCGTGTCACAGCGGAAAAACCGGTCGTTAATGCAAGCTCTGATCCAACCTTGGGGCGCCTATCTTCTTCTCTCTCGTTGAAGAGTGAATTAAAGATTGATCGATTTATGTATTGTCTTTGCCCATGTGGTTGCAAACACATAAGCCTGTCAAATACAGCTACCGGCTCCACACAAGCGGCAGCAGATCGCCCACAATAGGTTCGCCCTCTTTCATGCCATGAGCCTGCCAGTATTCAGTCTGTGCGTCGGTCCAACTGCCTCGTTTTTCAAACGCTGCATTCCCGTGGGCAAAGCGCATTGTCAGACGGTTGACGGTACGTTCAGGCGGTACGGGATTGGGCGCGCCATGTAACGCATGGGAATCGAAGATCAGGCAATCACCGGGGTCCAGATCAAATTCCAGCACGTCATAATCAGCCAGATTTTCAGTAAAGTCCGGTGTGGGCTCATAGGGTTCTTGCAGTGCGGCCTTTTGTCCGGTGCCGGCAAAGCTGAGAGGCATGAATTTGCGCCCCCATTTGTGAGAACCTTTGAGAAAAACCACGCCCTCACCCTCACGCACCGGCTCAAGTCCCATCCACAGCACACACCATTCGCCGCTGACATCGAAATACGGGTTGTCCTGGTGCCAGGGCGCTCGGTTCACCGCGCCGGCCTCGCGCACCAACCAATTGTCAGTCACGAGTGCAACTGAACTGGCCTCCATAGCTTCGCCTGCAAGTTCCGCCGCTGGAGAATTGAAAATGAAATTCTTCATGTGGGCATTTTCGCGCCAGATCCACATATCCGTGCAATAGGTGCCCGGTTTGGTGTCTTTGGAATAATCCAGATACATCGGCCCCGGATTGGCGCGACCAAATTCAATCGAACTTCGAACTTCGTCCAGCCATTCCTGCGAAAATGCGTTTTTGATCCGAATCACGCCATCGTTTTGATAAGCGGCTATGTGCTCTTGGGTCAGCATTGTGTGCCTTTCGGTTCGTGTCATCACTTTATGACAAGGTTTTCAGGTGTTGTGGCGGTCAGCACTTCGGCACCATCTTCGGTGAGGATGACCGTGTTCGAGATGAAATAGTCGACGACATCAGTGTTCGTGAACCAACTGTGGGCGTGGAACACCATGCCGACCTCCAGCGTGCGTTCTGACCCGGGGAAGAGGCTGGTTACCATGGACCCACCTGTCCAACTGGGCGGGAATCCGATGCCTACCATATAGCCGCAATGGTGCCGTTCGTAGTCCGCCAATCCGGCGCTTGCCGCGACCTCACGCCAGGCGGCATATGCGTCCCCGGCCTTACCGCCCACTTTCAAAGCACCGCAGATTGCCTTCATGCCGTCCATGGCCAACTCTGCCGATTTCTCGGCCCCTTCCGGCGCGCTGCCGACATACACCAGTCGGCCCATGGGTGCTTGGTATTTGCGGTAGGATGCGGCGTTTTCCAGAAACACCGCATCGCCATTGCGGAAGGTTTCCCCGCGCCAGGTCGTATGCTCTTCCCCCAGACGTGTCGTTGGGCGAATGAACGGGCCAAAGCCGGTCGGCTCGCTACCCGCCAGTGTCGAGGCGCGCATGTACTCAGCGGCAATCTCATAATCTGTCGCGCCGTCGCGGATCAGGTCAATGCAAGCGCTCATGCCGACATCTGCGGCCTTGGCGGCCCTGCGTGTGTATTCGATTTCCAGTGGGGATTTTGCCTGTCGCAGGTTGTCGACCAGACCGGACCCGTCCGCCCATTCCACGCCCTCCGCCTTTGCCAATATTCCTTCGGCATGATGCAGGTGCAAGAACAGGCTGCGCCGTTCGAGCGCGACGCGACCACCGGAAAGCCGCAAGTCTTTCATCGCTTGCACGACGTAATCAGAAAGCTCTTCGTGATCCTGATGACCGTAGAACCGGGCGTTTCTCACCTGATTGTCAAACGTGATCTTTTCCATTGCCCGGCAAACGAGCGCCATCTCGCCATCTCGGTTCACAACGAGAACATGAGCCGCAAAGAACCCCCAGTGGTCCATGCCGGTCAGATAATAGATGTTTTCGGGAGATGCGATCACAACCCCGTCGAGGTCCTGCTCGGCCAAGGCGGCCTTTACCCGGTTGATTCGACGGTCCAGCTCGTCTTTGGGGAACGGGGCATGTTCGATCATCTGTAACTCCGCACTAAAGTTGAATTCTCAGTATTGACTGATAAGGTATACCATTAATCAGTCAAGGATATTTTATAGCAACTAAAATCGCCGATCATCGCACTTATTGCGTTTGTGTTACCGCAGATTTCATTTTAAGGTATACCAATAAGCTATGAATCGGAAAAACAACTCAGGGAGAGTTCAATGAGCCGGATACTAAGAACTACCATTATCGCCGCCACAACGATTGTGGGTGTCGCGACATCGGCGCTGGCGGGTCCACTCATGGACCGTATCGAAAGTGGTGAGACCATTCGGATTGGTTTCTCTAATGAAGTGCCATGGGCTTACCCCGGTGACAATGATGCACCACTTGGATTTGCAAACGTACACACGCTGGGTGTCCTGAAGGCGATGGGCTACGACAACATCGAGCCAGTCGTGACAGATTGGGGTGGATTGATCCCGGGCCTCAAAGCCAATCGTTTTGATATCATCACGGGCGGCATGTACATTCTTGAAGCTCGGTGTGAGAGCATTGATTTCTCCGAACCGATGGGGATTTTCGGCGACGCTTTCGTGGTTCCTGCGGGCAACCCGAAAAACATAACCTCTTATGCTGACATCAAGGATCAGGGGGCCACGATGGTCACCGGTGCCGGTTACAACACGGTCGAGGCGGCCAAACGCGAAGGCGTGGAAGCCGGGCAGATCCTCGAAGTGCCGGGACCAACCGAGATACTTGCCGCAATGCGTGTTGGTCGCGCTGATGCAGGCGCAGTAACATTCTTCACCGGGAAAAATCTGGCGGCCCAATCTGATGGTGAGCTTGAGGTCACCGATCCCAACGCGTTGCCCGAATGGACCCAGAACTGGGTTGGTATCGGATTCCGTCCGGAAGACAGCGACTTTCTTGAGGCTTTCAACGCCGCCCAGGCGGATTACCTTGGTTCCGAAGAGATGCTCGCGGCCGTCGCGCCATTCGAATACACCAAACTGCAGGTTCCGGATCCAAGCGTGAAAACCGAATGGATTTGCCAGAACCGCTGACGGTATTCCTTTAGCAGGCGGGTCAGGTTCGGCCCGCCTTTTACGTCCGCCATCCGGGATACGTCATGTCATATTGGGAATTCCTCGCCCAGAACGCACCGCGGTATCTGGACGGAACGCTCGTCACGATCGCGCAATTTTTCTTGTCGGCCATGCTTGCCATCCTGCTCGCGCTGACCGCAGGGTTGATGAAACTGTCACGCAATGTCGCCGTGCGCTGGACGGCCGGGGTTTACATTGAAATCTTCCGGGGCACGTCTCTTCTTATCCAGCTCTACTGGATCTTCTTTGTCCTGCCGCTGTTCGGATTGACGCTGGACAAGTTCTATGCCGGTTTCGTCGCCGTCGGGCTGAACCTTGGGGCTTATGGTGCCGAGCTCGTTCGCGGCGGCATTCAGTCGGTCCCCAAAGGGCAGTGGGAAGCGGCCTATGCGATTTCGATGTCCCCGGCCAAACGGATGTATCGCATCATCCTGCCACAAGCGCTTTTGAACATGCTGCCGCCATGGGGCAACCTGATGATCGAGTTGCTGAAGGCAACCGCGCTGGTGTCGCTGATCTCCGTCACCGACCTGATGTTTGAAGCCAAGCAGATAAACGGGTCGACCTTCCTGTCCGCGCAAGCCTTTGGGACGGCGCTGATCATCTACTATTTCCTTGCGCGGCTGATCGTGACCCCGTTCATGCGATGGCTCGAACGCTTCATGGCGAGCAAGTTGGGAAGGGCTTAGGCCATGTTTGACTGGCGTTGGGATTTTGCCTTTGAAATTCTCCCCCGGCTTTTGCAGGCGACGCTGAACACGCTGGCCGCTGCGGGTGTCGGCTATGGAATCGCAGTGGTACTGGGGCTGGTTTTTGCACTTGCGCAACGGACGCCTTCGCGCATCGTCACAATGGTAGTGCGGGAATGCGTCGAATTCATCCGCTCTACCCCTTTGGTGCTGCAGATTTTCTTTGTGTTCTTTGTCGGCCCGCAATTCGGGATACGCCTCAGTCCCTGGGTGGCGGGGATGATCGCGATCGGGCTGCATTATTCGGCGTACCTGTCCGAGGTTTATCGCGGCGGCCTCGATTCCGTGCCTAAAGGACAGTGGGAGGCTTGTACCGCACTGAACCTGAGCACTACCAAGACCTATTTCCGCGTTATCATTCCCCAGGCCCTGCCGCCCTCAATGGCCGGGATGGGCAATTACCTGGTTGGGATATTCAAGGACACACCGATGCTGTCGGTTATCGGCGTGGCCGAACTGATGCAGGCGGCGAATGCCATCGGTGGGTCAACTTACAGGTACTTGGAACCCTATACCATGGTCGGGATCATCTTCCTGGCGATTTCACTGCCCGCAGCCGGGTTGATCAAACTCTTTGAGGCCTGGGTGCGCAAGAAACTGGGAATGAACTGATGGAAGATATGTCTCAATACCCTACGGAGTTGAGTGGGCCCGACGTGCCAATGGTGCGGTTCATGAACGTGACCAAGAGCTATGGGGCACTTACCGTTCTGGACAGTTTGGACCTGGATGTTTCGGTGGGTGAGATGGTCACCGTGATCGGCCCGTCCGGTTCGGGCAAAACAACCGTTCTGCGCATGCTGATGACGCTGGAGACCATCAATGGTGGTGTGATCTATGTCGACGGCAAACCGCTTACGCATATGGAAAAGAACGGGGTTCTGGTGCGGGCCGACGCGAAATACCTGCGCCGGGCCCGGTCCTCAATCGGCATGTGTTTCCAGCATTTCAACCTGTTCCCGCACATGACTGCCATTCAGAACTGCATGGAAGGGCCTGTGCAGGTGCTGGGTTTGCCAAAGGCCGAGGCCCGAGACCGCTCCGAAGAGTTACTGTCTATGGTCGGCATGATCGACAAGAAGGATCAGCATCCGTCACGCCTGTCAGGCGGTCAGCAGCAACGTGTCGCTATCGCCCGGGCGCTGGCCATGCGCCCCAAGGTGATGCTGTTTGACGAAGTCACCTCGGCGCTGGATCCCGAGGTGATCGGCGAGGTGACCGGTGTCATCCGCAAACTGGTGGCCGAGCATAACCTCACAATGTTGATGGTGACACACCAGATGGGATTTGCGCGTGATATCTCGGACCGGGTCTGTTTCTTCTATCAGGGGAAAATCGAAGAACAGGGTGCCCCTGAAAGCCTGTTCGGCAATCCCCAACGCGAACGGACGCAACAATTCCTGTCCGCCGTGAAGGCGGCGGATTGAGTATGCGATCACACCTGCCACAAGAAGACCCGTTACTCAGGAAAGGCGCGCTATGAGGATTGGAGTTGCCGGTATCGGTGCCGTTGGCGCCGAGGTTGCGCGGTCATTGGATCGTGGCGATGTTCCCAGATGCGGGTTGAGCGGCATAGCGGCGCGCACGGTCGAGAAAGCAGCCGCGTTGAATGAAACTCTGAGACAGCCGGTGCCCGTGCTCGACTTCACCGCTTTGGCGGAGGCAAGCGATTGCGTTGTCGAGGCGTTGCCGCCTGCGTTGTTCGGTGATTTGGCCGCACCCGTGTTGCGGGCGGGCAAGCACCTGATCGTCCTTTCGGCAAGTCAGCTTCTTGGCCGGGATGACCTGATCTCGCTTGCGGACAAGAGCGGAGGCCGCATCCTTGTCGCATCAGGGGCGATGCTGGGGCTGGACGCGTTGAATGCGGCGAACGTCGGGAATATCCATACAGTCAAGATTGTTACCCGCAAACCAGTCGATGGCTTGGTGAAGGCGCCGTTTGTTGCGCGGTCAGGGATTGATTTGACCGCGTCACGTGAGCCGATGCAGGTCATTGCGGGCAGTGTCACCGAAGTGGCACGCGAGTTTCCCGCCAACGTGAATGTCGCGGCAGCGATCAGCCTGGCAGGGCTTGGCCCGGACAGGACCCACATGGAGGTCTGGGCTGATCCATCCCTGACGCGAAACACGCATTCGGTAGAGGTAACGTCCGACAGCTCGGATTTCACAATGTCCATTCAGGGCCGTCCGAGCGCTGAAAACCCTGCCACCGGTATCATTACCGCCCGAAGCGTGATTGCCCTGTTGCGGCGTTTCCATGCAACCTTGCAAGTAGGGACGTGACCCCATGTTGACTTTCGACATGATTGCGCAAGCAGCCGAGCGGCTACGGGATGTCGTGATCCGAACCCCGTTGCTGGAATCTCCTCTGCTGAACAACGCGCTTGGGTTCCGGTTGCTGATCAAATCGGAATGCCTGCAAAAGACCGGCTCGTTCAAAATTCGCGGGGCCTACAACAAGATTGCGTCGCTGGACGGAGGACAGCGCAAGGCGGGGGTCGTGGCCTATTCCTCCGGCAACCACGCGCAAGGTGTCGCCGCAGCGGCCAACGCGATGGGGGTTGCGGCAAAAATCGTGATGCCCTCCGATGCGCCCCGCATAAAGCTGGACAACACCGCCCAGTGGGGGGCCGAGGTTATCACCTATGACCGACAGACGGGTGACCGGGCCGAAATCGCCCGGGACATCGCTGAAAAAACCGGCGCAACGCTGGTGCCACCTTATGACGACTACCACCTGATGGCCGGGCAAGGCACAGCCGGGCTGGAAATTGCTGAGCAGTTGGACGCTCTTGGCGCGCAAGCGGACAGGGTCATTTGCCCGGTCGGAGGCGGTGGGCTGATCGCCGGGTTGTCCACGGCCATGCTTGCGCGCCATGCGGACACTGAAATCTGGGCGGCTGAACCCCGAAATTTCGACGACACCAAGCGCTCATTGGCGGCGGGAACGGCCCTGTCGATTGAGCCGGGTCACAGCTCGATTTGCGACTCGATCGTGACAGCGCGACCCGGGAAGTTGACCTTTCCAATCAACCTGAAAACCCTGTCTGGTGGCTATTCCGTCAACGAGCCAGACGTTGTCGCCGCAATGCGGGTTCTGTTCACTGAGCACAAGGTTGTTGCCGAACCCGGCGGCGCGGTGTCTGTGGCCGCCGCCTTGTCGAACAATGACGCCTTGCAAGGGCAGACCATCGTTGCTCTGGTATCGGGCGGCAACGTCGATATGGACAGTTTTCTTGGGTGGATGGCACAAGTTGGCGATTACCCGCGACAGATAGTGAGCAGCGCATGACCAAAAATGATATTTATCTCGAAATGCGCAGGCGTATCTGCCTTCTTGATTATCAGCCTGGTACGCGTCTGAACGAACGGGAACTGGCAGCGGAATTCGGCATCAGCCGCACACCGATGCGGGACGTGCTGCGAAAGCTTGAACACAACGGCCTGATCTCCAGCCAGCACGGGCATGGCACCATCGTTACATCGGTCGATCTGAAATCCATGCGCGATATCTATATCGTGCGCATGCGGCTCATGGATGCGATGGGCGATTCCACTCCGGCCCCTCGGAACCCGGCCAGACTGGACGAAATGCGCGACCTGGAAGCGCGGTGCGATGCTATGCTGCACAATCACGACAAACGCGAATTCGCTCGGGTGCTTCTGCGCCTGCACAAAATCCTGCATGAACTGACCACCAACGCTGTGCTTGAGGACATCAACGACACATTGTTCTATCAGTCCGCGCGCTTTTGGTTCCTGTTGCTGGATCGCGTCGATATGCGCGTCCAAGTCGAGGATTTGAAGGATGAGATCCGAATGTTGCGCCGCAGTCTGGAGATCGGCGATGTCAAGCTGACGGCCTCGATTCACAAAACCTATCTCAGGGTGGTCGTGTCGCGCCTGGATGCCATCCAAGAGGAAGGCGGCACATTGTTCGAAACTGGTCCATCCAAGACAGAGAAAGAAACGACATGACAGAAAAAGCTGTACACTCCTTGCTGTTCATTTCCATGTTGGGCGAAAATGAACTTTTCAACCCCGATCACTTTGGAAGCTTATGTTCATCCGGCCAGGAAAAAGACTGGATCGTGGACTGGTTTGGCCCCGTGGCGCAGGAAACGGGTTTTTCACTATCCGGCGTCGACATTTGTCGCGGTGACGCACTGCCTGCAGTGGATGAAATCGACTGTGTCATCCTCGGCGGCACGATGCATGTGGTTACGGAGGATCGTCCCTGGCTGCACGCGCTTTATGCCTGGCTACGCCGGTATCGTGAGGCAGGGAAACCACTGCTCGGCATTTGTGGCGGACACCAACTGGTGTCGACACAGTTCGAGGATGGAATACTTGATGGCCGCGCCGGAGGGACACTTGCCGGAACCTATGAGATTGAGCTGACAGACCTTGGGCGCCAGCACCCCCTGTTTGAAGGCCTGTCCACATCCCCCCGTTTCAACTTCGCCAACTATCTGCATGTGATTCCGTCAGAAGCGCAGAAAGCAAAGGTACTGGCCCGCATCGGTGAAAGTAGTGCTATCTGCATCGACCATGGCAACCACTGGTACACAACACAGTTCCATCCGGAGTCCCGCCGAACTGTCTGGTCCTGCATGTATGAACAGACCGAACCAGAGCATGTCGGGAACTATTCGGATGATCAGGATGGCGCTGGTTTGATGCGAAACTTCATGAAAATTGCCGCGAAAGAGTTGAATGAACAGCGTCCAGTTATGTTGAGCCAATAGATTCAAAACGGAATCCGAACTCGAAACCAACCAAAGCTTCCCCTGGGGTGCCAAAGGCTTGAAACCGCATCGCTACCTGCCAGAAGCTGGTTTCATATAACCAAAAAAACTTGGGGAGAGAACTTGCATGCGCATTGGCTTCATCGGAACCGGACGCATTACTGAGGCTTGTGTTAGGGGCCTCGTTGGACAAGGTCATCAAATTCTGGTTACCGAGCGTAACCGTCAAATTGCCAATAAGCTTGCCAGCAACCACACCGATGTCTGCATTTCCTCGGTGCAAGGCGTTGTCGATGGTTCAGATACTGTTTGTCTGGCGTTGATGGATGATGTTGCCAGCGAAGTTCTGAGAGAGGTTACTTTTCGCGAAAATCAAAGCGTGATCTCATTCATGCTCGGGGTGAATCTCGGTCAACTTCGCATTCTCTGCGCACCCGTAACCGACATCTGCATCACTATTCCTTTACCGATGATCGCGACTGGAGGTTGTCCGCTTCCTGTATATCCCGCCAGTCCAGCGCTGGACGCTTTGTTTGGACGCAGCAACCTGTTAATTGAGGTGGCCAATGAAGCCGCTTTAACTCCGCATTTCGGAGCAACTGCTATGCTTTCAACAATATTGTCACAGCTCGCTGTGGCGGCCGAATGGTTAGGTGAGCACACTGGGTCAAACAATGGCGCCGAAACCTATTTGCTCAGTCTGATGGCGGGCACCTTTTCGAGCCTGCCAAAAGACGGAAATGACCGGATCGACGAAGCGCTTGGCTCCCTCGCGACAGAGGGTGGACTGAATGCGCAGCTTAGAACGCATATGCAGGACGCTGGTGCAGAGCGCTCATTGGATGAAGGACTTCATGCTCTAAGCCGCCGGTTAAAACTGTAATTCTCGTGGATACAGTGACGCTGATGCCAAGAGCGGCGGCATAGCCAATGCACCTCAAGCCCGGTGACAGCATCATCTAAAGAAGTAGCACCTGCCAACCTTCAACAACGAATACGGCCAGCTGGCCTAGCAATGTGCGGCAGAGAACAGGGAATTTTAGGGCATGCTGCGTGGTCTATTGCTGTTTGCAGAATGGGTCCAAAGCCTATGAGCGATGACCGCTTCGGTGATTTAGGTTGCGACGCCGCAACACCCCCGCTTTTTGTGTGAACGAATGCTGCATCAGCAATGGCTTCGATTGCACAAGTCCGGTTTATCCCGCGTCTGGATTGTAGGACCCGGCTGCGGCGAAAGTACGGTTTCCGTCTGGGTGAAATCTGAGCCAGCGAACGACCGCTCTGGCGACTTGGATACAACGCAGCGAAAGGTACGCCGCACTTGCGAACAGATGCTGCGTTAACGATAGCCGCAAAAGCAAACGGCCGGTCTGTCCCGCACAGTGTGAGTTAGGTTTGAACAGGATTTTGCGCTTGCAGCGAATGACCGCAAAGCGGGCTGCGACCGCAGAACCTTGCCTGGGTGTTCTATGTCCGGAATGGGCCGCCTGCGTGAACCGTTATTGGCAGGGCAGGGACCCTTTCTGCATCGGCCCCGAGGTCCTTTGTGAGCCCAAAGCGGACTGAAATGTGCTCACCAAAAATGAAGTGCGGCGATAGACATTCTCTTGAGCGGTCTAACCCATCACTAAATGCATTCACCGCCATCGATAACCAAGGCTTGCCCCGTCATAAAAGCGGATTCATCTGAAGCTAAATAGACGATCCCATGGCCAATCTCTTCAACTGTCGCCCACCGACTCATAGGGATCGCCTGCTCGATGTAGCTTTCCAGTTTGGCACGGCCACCCATCTGCTTTTCGAAGCCTGCATTGAAGGGGGTGTCTACAAATCCTGGACAAAGGGCATTGAAACGGATTGCATGGACAGCGTAGTCGGCTGCCATCTGCCGGACCATCGCAACAGCTGCGTGCTTTGTAGTCGCATAGGCGATCATGCCCCGGTCGTATTGAACCCCAGAATTGGAGGCCGTGACGATCACGCTGCCTCCACCTTGTGATTTCATATGGGGGACGGCTGCGCGCGCGGCAATGAAGTGAGCGCGGACATTCAATGCCCAAGAAGCATCCATTCCATCTGGTTCCACTTCTTCCAGCGTTCCTTCGATCTGCAACCCAGCATGAGAGTGCAACACGTCAAGCCGACCGAAGTTTTTTACTGCTTCGTCTATGGCTTTGGTAAGGGCATCGTCATCGGTCACATCAAGCTGTATGGCAGATGCTTGATTCCCCTGCGCAACGATCGCGGCCACAGTGGCTTCAGCAAGTGTTGCATCGCGATCCGTTACCACAACATGCGCACCCTCTTGTGCCATTGCCATTGAACCCGCCCGACCAATTCCTGATCCCGCGCCCGTCACGAGCGCGACTTTACCTGCAAGCCGCATTTCACTTGGCTCCTTTATTTAACTATTCGATTTTGAGGCGCCTCGGCGCAAAAGCAGTTGCGCTGCAACGAGCAACAAGAGCGACGCGCCCATAACCATAGTGCCGATGGCATTGATCTCGGGCGTTACGCCGCGCCGGATGGATGAGAATATGTAGATAGGCAGGGTTGTTTCTGAGCCAGCTACGAAGAACGCTATGATGAAATCATCAAATGAGAAAGTGAAGCTGAGCAGGAAGCCCGCCAAAATTGCCGGTGCTATCAACGGCAGGGTCACCTGCCGAAAGGTGCCCCAGGGCGTCGCAAAGAGGTCAGCCGATGCTTCCATGAGGGCACGGTCCATACCCGATAGCCTTGCACGTACGATGATTATGACCAGCGCCATTGTGAACATGGTGTGTGCGGCGACAAGCGTGGGCATCCCCATGGAAAGTTGCGGGGGATTTGCTCCATCGGGCCATAGGCTCGCAAGAAGCGGGTTTAGCCAGCCAAATACGGTGACCAGGGCAATGAGTGTCGCGATACCGATGACGATACCTGGTATCATTATCGCAACATAAATCATCGCATCGAATAAAGTTCGGAGCCATCCCTTAACCCCTTGTAAAGCGATGGCCGCCATGGTTCCGAGTGTGGATGCGAGGCAAGCAGTTATGAATGCCGCAAGCAGACTGGTCTCGAGCGCGTCCATAACAAATGGGTTGTTGAGCGCTTTGCCATACCATCGGGTCGAGAACCCCATGAACTGGCTTGCGTGTCGTCCGGCATTAAAGCTGAAAAGCGCGATGATGCCGATTGGAATATAGAGAAAAAGGTAGACGCAAATCGCGTATAAGCGCATCGGACCCTCACATCAGCGAGACATCTTCGCGCTGGCCACCCAGGCGCGAGATGAATTTCATGTAAATTGAGACAGTGACAAGCATTACGACAACCAGCGTCATTGCGACCGCCGATCCGTACGCCCAGTTTCGAGACTGCAGGAACAGGTCCACCAGCGCATTTCCGACGAAAAACACTTTTCCGCCACCTAAGATCGCTGGGATCAGAAATTCGCCCATGAGTAGGATGAAGACCAGCATGCAGCCAGTTGCGATACCTGGTATTGACAGAGGAAGTGTTACCTGACGGAACGTACGCCACGGAGTAGAGCCGAGATCCGCTGAGGCTTCCAGAAGGCGTTTATCCAGTTTGTCCAAGCTTACAAAAATTGGGAAAACCATCAACGGTAGATACCCATAGACAATCCCCACAAGCACAGAGAACGGCGTATTTATCAGGCGGACATCATCGATGCCGATCGACTCTAGTAAAGCGGGCAAGCCACGCCCCCCAAGGATGAAAATCCATGCGTATGATCGGATCAGGATCGATGTCCAGAACGGCACGATCACCAGGATCAACAGCGAAGTTCTCCACTTTGGTGAACAACGCACCGCAAGAAAGTAGGCGAGCGGGTAGGCAATTACCAACGCAGCGATAGTCCCCAGAGGTGCAAGGATCAAAGTGTTCTTAAACGCCGTCCATCGCGCAGGAAGGTTGGCATATTGTTCCAAAGTGAACGCTGGAACATAGCCTCCGGCGGCACCCCGTTCGCCAAAGGAAAAGACGAAGACGACCAGTAGTGGAAGGGCAAGCATTACCAAAAGCCATATTCCTGCCGGTGCCAGCAACAGTGCTTTTCTGCCTCGTTCGGTCATATTGTCCTCGTCTTTTCCGATATTGCGGCCTTGCCGCTTAGGCCGACTTGAAGCGGGCGAGCAACTCGGCACGGTTTGGATCGGTTAGCGTAGCCGCCGCGCCAAACTCGAGCGCATTCAGAAGGTCAGCTGCCGGATAAAGGATCGGATCTTCCAGCAATTCCTTCGGCAGCAACGCATTGGTGCGAGCATCAGCCGATGGATAGCCATGAGCGAGGACTTCTTTCGCATTAACTTCCGGGTTCAGCAGGAAGTCGATCAAGGCATAAGCGGCATCCATATGGGGTGCGCCCTTAGGAATAGCGTAGTAGTCGGACCAGAGTTCACCGCCCTCGGCTCCCAGAACGTAGGCGATTTCAGGCATGTCGACATTCATCTGCTTGCCGTCACCTGTCCAGCACATCGTCATCCACGCGTCACCGTTACGCATCGGTGGCTGATAATCCGACGAGATTGCAAACAGATGCGGTTTAGCATCCAGCAACAATTTCTCGGCATCCGCCAGTTCCTTCTCATCGACCGAGTTGAAGGAGTAGCCGAAGTATTTCAGGGCATTACCGATGGTGGTGAGTTGGTAATCATGCACCATTGTCCGACCTGAGTAACCTTCCATAGTAAGGTCCCAGAACTCTTTCCAAGTGGTTGGAGTCGGAGCGCCGTCAAGCTTACTAGTATTCACTGCAAAGCCGGTCGTGCCCCAGTTTTTCGGCACCGCGTAAAGCTGGCCATCGACAGAGCCGGCATCTGAAAAGCGCTGTTCGAATGAACCTGCGTCGTAGTTTGGCAGTTTGGACGTATCGAGCGGGATGATCAGATCTTCGCCCACATACGTAGTGATCGTGTAATTGGTTGGAACGAACACGTCCCAGCCAGACCCTCCGGCTTGCAGTTTTGCCAACATCTCTTCGTTCGAGCCAAAAACATTGACCTGAACGTGGGCGCCAGTGGCTTCCGTGAAGGCTTCGAAGTTCATCTCGTCATGGTAGTTCGGCCACGTGGCGAGGATCACTCGGTCGCCAATGTCTCCGGCAGCAAATGCCGGGCGTGGACGCAACCCAAGCATAGCCGTGCCCAGAACGGCCGTTGCCATCCCAAGACCTGTCACGCCCAAAAAATGTCGCCGTGTGACCGAACCCTTTTGGTACCGGCGAAGCTCTTCCATGAACTTTTGCTTGGAAATAGTCCCATTATCCTTAGTCATTGTGAACCTCTCTGTTGTTGGATTGCGGGATCTGTTAATTTTCCAGGATCAGCAGTGCGCCTTCGCCCCATGAAACAAAGGCCTGTTCTCCTGCATTGAACGTCCCCTCGTTCAATTCCGCTTGCCTTGGCACAAGTACGTGGAAATCACCCAGTGCTTCGTTGCGCGCAAGGTATTCTGTGTGCTCCCCAAGGAAGATCCGATTTTGAATGGTAACTGGCAAAGCAATTTCAGCTGCGGGCAGCGCGCGGGTCAGCGTGATCTGTTCAGGACGGATACTGACGCAAACTTCCTGCCCTGCATCTATTGGAATCTCCGGAGTTCCGTGCACCTTTTGGCCACTCGCTAAACGCACAGTGATTTGGTCGGCTACTGCGTCAGTTACAGTTGCATCAAAGAAATTTGAGGTGCCTACAAATCCAGCCACGTAGCGGCTGCGGGGCATGTCATAGAGTTCGCGTGGGCTGCCAACCTGCACAATACTGCCGCCTTCCATCACACAAATTCGGTCGGACATTGAAAGCGCTTCTTCTTGGTCGTGCGTGACGAGGACAAAAGTTATTCCCAGTTGTCGTTGCAGGTTCTGCAGTTCAAACTGCATTTCTTTTCGAAGCTTTCGATCCAGAGCAGCCATTGGTTCATCAAGCAGCAAAAGCTTGGGCTCGTTTACGATCGCACGCGCCAAAGCGACGCGTTGCTGCTGACCACCAGACATCTCCCAGATGCGACGTGGGCCAAACCCACCAAGACGGACAGTTTCCAGCGCTTGCTCAACCTTTGTCGCGATTGTTTGTTTGTCTACGCGTGGTCGTCGTTGGCGCAGGCCGTACGCGATGTTGTCGAACACGCTTAGGTGAGGAAAAAGAGCGTAGTGCTGAAACACCATGTTGACTGGGCGATGGTGCGCATCCAAGTCGTTGACGACTTCGCCATCGAGCAACACCTGACCTTCGGTTGGTTTCTCGAAACCCGCCAGCATCCTAAGTGCAGTGGTTTTGCCGCAACCAGATGGGCCTAAGAACGACAGGAACTCTCCTTTCCCAATGGAAAGATTCAGGTCTTTGGCGGCGACCACATTCCCGAAGGTCTTGGTCACTCCTCTGAGTTCCGCAATCGTCTGCATGGTGACGCTCATGTCAAAGCTCATATACTGCTGTTTTCCTTTTGCTTGATTTTTTGGCATTTGCTGGCATACCACTCAAACAAGGAAAAAGTAACAATAACTCGGATTAACTGTATATACCACAATTGGGGTATAGAGGTGCTTTTCGAAAATCTGGAGCGGCGTGTGTACGATTGGATGGAAGAGGCCGGCAGGGTCGTAGAGAAGATCGGAACCCCAGAATTTCCATGTGCTTTGGCAGATGGCTTACGGCAGGTCGCACCATTTGATTTTACGGTGGTGTTTGGCCATGTCGGAACCGAAGCACCAATAGACCTTCACGACGATTTTCCCAAAAGCAAACGGCGTATTTTTGTTGAGGATTACCAAGCAGGGCCCTACGTACTTGATCCATTTTTTTTGGCCGCGACAAAACCGATAACACCGGGTCTGTACCGCATGCGCGATATCGCACCGGACAGGTTCTATCAGGGCGAATACTATCGCAGCTATTACAAAAGGACTGGGTTAGCAGAGGAGATTGGCTACTTTATCGATATCCCAAGCACTGGGATGGTTGTGGTCTCGCTCATGCGATCAGCGAAGCCTTTTTCAGCCAAGGAAATTCGTCATTTGCACGCTCTATGGCCGCTCGTTCGGGCAGCCTGTTGCAAACATTGGAGTGACTTTCCAACGATGGCCCGCGGCGCCGCAGCGAATGGCGTTAGTCGTCGCGTTGATCTAGCATTCCAGGCATTTGGCGATGGCGTTCTGACGCCACGAGAACGAGAAGTCGTTGAGTTCACATTGAAGGGCCATTCGGCAGAAGCTGTTGGCACAATTCTCGGCATCTCTCCAGGCACAGTCCGCATCCACAGACGCAACATTTACGCGAAACTTAGGATCAACTCGCAGGGTGAGCTTTTTTCAAAGTTCATTGAAAAGGCTCTTTAAAAGGTTCCTTGAACACCCACTTTATCCGTTTTGCCGACCTTGCTACCTTGTGACCCGGAAAGCACCAAACATTTGGACGGCACTGTCTGATAGCCAAGGAACCCAAAGTGAGAGGATTGGGACGCCCGGGACCCGTGTCGGGCTAAATTAATACCCGAAAACGCTTTCGGGCCATTGTCTATCTAACCGGATCAGCCGTTTTAAAAATGGCGTCAAGATTCGAAAGGCAAAATTTCATGGACGCACCAGTTATCCAGTTGATTTTTATGTTCATCTTGCTGGTTGTCGTGATCTGGCTTTATATCCTGCCGATCACGATGGCGGGACGGCGCAACCGATCTAGTTTTATCTGGTTCCTGATCGGTTTGGTTGGATCACCCCTTTTGGCTATCCTTTTGCTGCTGGCTCTGGGTGACGCACCCGAGCAACCAACAACCTAATTTTGCGGACGATACCGTCTGACACCCAAAAGGGCTTAACCGGAGGGTATCTAGACGCTCGTGAGCCATAAAGGACTGCTCAGCATGCAATGAGGGTGCCAATTGAGACCCTATACTTCCGAAAGTGAAGACTACTAGTCCTTCTCACTCTCCACAACCGTGTACTGTAAACCCAAGGATGGCCGATTTGTTTGGATAACCATAGACCGCTTTGCCCGTATTGCTGCCGCTCGCGACATTTCAGCGAGCGTCTGTCTCGAGCCCAAACCGACACTTTAGGTTCAGTGATTTAGAGGTCATTGCGATGCACCCTTCCATCCTTCATGACAAAACGGATGACCGACGGGAATAACCTAGATTCGGTTAGGATTTACACAATCCAGAATTTTCTGAGCAGCTAACTGAACCGACTTTCTCAACTGCATGATCTCTGAGTTCGCAGCCAGCCGGGCCTTCATCTCCGCGTCCCCAAGGAGTTGGTTAATCGAATTATCCAACTGCTCCGGTGTCCAATCCCATCGATTTACCCTGAGTCCGACACTGGTCTCAACTGCCCGCTGGGCGTTATCGTGTCCGTCCCAGCAATAGGGAAGGATCAGCGACGGGACCCCGAAATACAGCGCTTCGCAAAAGCTGTTGTTGCCGCCGTGGTGAATAAACAGATCGCATTGTTCAACCACGGAAGGCTGCGGGAACCATTCCTGCAGATGAACATTGTCTGGGACTCTGGAATAGGCGTCGATTTGGGCCCCGACATTGACCAGAAACCTCATGTCCATTGTCTTGAATACGTCGAACAGGCTCTCAAAGAATGGGACATCCATGGCACCCAGACTGCCAAAACTCACGTACACCAGAGGCCCGTCGTTACGGGGCATTTGAGGTACACGGTAAGGACCTTCCTGGCGAACGCAGCCTTCGAGAAAGGTGAATTGTCCAGAGTCCAGTACCTGATCACGATCATGGCGAATGATAGATGGCGCTAAAAGAAGGTTTTGATGCGGTGATGTTTCTAGGAACTCACCTTCAGGCAATAGCTCAAGCCCCTTATCCAGGCGAAATTTGTTGTAGCGAGCATGAATTGGGCCAAGGGTCTCCAGGTACTGGTCTCGGAATGCCGCACACCCGGCGGCGTCAGATGCCGGCAGACCGGACAGGTACGGCGGTAGGCAGTTGTCTGGCAACTCGGTTTCCGCGCAAGAAATAACCCTGACCCATGGGCGCTCGGATCGTACGATGGCCGGGAACATGATGACGTTGTCGAGGACGACGACATCTGGGTTGGTCCGCTCTAGCGCCGTTTCCAACCCCTGTTCGACCGATTCCGCTGTCTCGACGATTGCGTTCCAAACGGGCTCTACATAGGTGGTCAGTTGGTCAGTTGGATGCATGTTAAAATGCGGCAGATGATGGCTCAGGAATTCCTGCCAGTAGGTCTGGGTTTCCTCTTCTGTCAACTCTGATTGAACAGGGACGGCGAACTCGTCAAAACCGTAATCTGCGAATACGCCACCAAAGCCACCGTGGGTCAGGAAAACGGGGTGTGCACCCATTGCGCGAAGTTCCTGAGCGATCCCCACACAATTCAGTGCAGCCCCAAAACTAGCTTCGGGGAAAAACGCGATTACGGGTGCTTCCTTGCGGTTCATCATTCACTCACCGGATTGACCCGCAGGTTGCTTGGACTAGCGCCGGAGCACCACGATTGGCGACGCTGGGCCTTTGGTGCATTGAAAGCCGCAAGTGCACCCTCATCTGATCCGCCGCAAGATCGAAATGATCTTGTTCGATGAAATCAAGTATACGCAGATGTTCATCGAGCGCCTGCCTCATCCGAAAGTCGATCATACCGAATGATCCGCCCGGCAGGTGGCGCAACCCATGATGGGCCATGAGAGCAGAAGCTAGATACTGGTTTCCGGACGATCGAGCGATGAGCTTGTGAAAGGCAAGATCCGCGTCTTGAAAATCCTGGCTATTGAAAGAGTTTTCCGACTGCGCCAGAAGCGCTTCGGTCTGGCTGCGGACCAGATCGGCGCGCTTGGTGTCCAACTTGAAACCGTCGGACAGAATGGCCTGCGGTTCCAGTATCAGACGAAATTCGTAGCTCTCTATTCGTCCGGAGCGGTCTCCCGGCATGCGCGTGAAAACCCAGGATTGACCTTCGGCTTTCTGAATCACGCCTTGGGCCAGGAGGGCTTCGAGCGCACGCTGTGCAGCGCTGCGGGAAACCGAATATCTGCGGATCAGGTCTGTGACATTGATGGCACCGTCCAGGCGTCGGGCGCCGCGATCTCGTAGGATGGCACCAGCGAGATCCACACCTGCTCCGACCGCATGCTGGTTGAGTATCGAATGCCCCTTTTCGGGTTCGCATTCTAGGACAAACCCGCCTTCTGCCGCTTTGCGTGCCATCCCCTCCTTTTCCAGCAGCCTCAATGCGGATCTAACCGGAGTGCGAGAGACGCTGCACGAATCAGCAAGGGTTTTTTCCACCAGTCTGTCGCCCTGATGCAAATCGAGATCCATCGCAACATCCAGTATTTTTTGAGCAAGTTTCAAGTATTTGCTTGGTGGCATAAGAAGACGGCTTTCGTCATACCTAGTTAATATACAATAAAAACGGTATCTTAAATGGCTTCTCCGGGCCATACAAAAATGATTCAAAAAAATGTTGAGTTTTATTTCATCAAAAAATACCGTGATTGCATCATATATCTCGCCCCAGAAGCGAGCGCGGATGTCAAGGGAGGAAGACATGACCAACAAGTTCACCAATTCGTTCCGTTTGCCATTTGCTTGGCTCACCACCGGGGCGGCCTGCGCACTCAGCTTATTCGCCGGAGCGGCCCAAGCAGAAAAAATCGTGATCTCGAACTGGGACGGCTACATGCCGCCGGACCTGCTGGAGAATTTCACCAAGGAAACAGGTATCGAGGCCGAGCTCTCGGTGCATAGCACTAACGAAGAAATCATGGGCAAGGTCGTAGCCGGTGGAGGCAAGGGCTACGACGTTCTTTTCGTCTCGTCGCCTTTTGCCGAGGCGTTAAACAACCTGGGGCTGGTGGCTGCAATCGACCACGACAAGGTTCCGAATGCCTCTAACCTGTATGACGAAGCTAAAGAACTAGCCCATGATCCGGGCAACAACTATTCAATGCCATACGCTTGGGGCACGACGGGCTTATGCTACCGGTCTGACCTGATGGCAGAGCCAACTTCGTGGAACGATCTGCTCAAACCCTCTGAAGACCTTAAAGGCAAAGTGACAATGCTCTCGACGGATCGCTGGCTGATGGGGGCTGCTGCGCTAGCCCTCGGAAAGTCGCTTAACGATACGTCGGATGAGACGTTGGCGGCTGCAAAGGACCTGTTGGTTGCGGCGAAGCAGGATCTGCTGGCCTACGATGACGCAACTTTTTATCTGAAGTTGGTATCGGGCGAGGCAACGATGGTTCACGCCTGGGATGGCTGGTGCAACTACGGCATCGGTGAAAACGCGGACATCAAGTACACGATACCATCAGAAGGATCGGATCTGTGGGTAGATGCGCTAGTCATCGCGGATGCATCTGAAAACAAAGATGCGGCGCATGCCTTTGTGAACTATGTCTTGGGCGCGGACGTCGGTGTCTGGGTTGCCAGCAATATCCTTTACAAAACGCCGAACAAGGCTGCGATGGAGGCGCTGGACCCGTCCTTGATCGAAACCTTCCCGAACATGGGAATGTCGCCTGCAGACCTTACCAAGTACGAGCAGTTGCGCGATCTCGGCAATGGCCAGAAACCCTTTGCACGGACCGTGACCGAAATCATGGCCGCACAGTAAGTGATCAAACCCTGAGCAAAACCCGACCCGAACAAAGGGTCGGGCCTGTACGACATCATTCCACAGATTGCCAAGTATATGACCAATCGACTGAAATCGGTGATCTTGCTGGGGCCGGGCCTGGGCTGGCTTGCGCTTCTTATGGTGGTGCCGTGTGGCCTTATTTTTACCTATGCGTTCTTTGAACGCGGTATCTATGGCGGCATCGACCACGTCTTTACGTTTGAAAATTTTGTGCGGGCCGCCGATCCTCTTTACCTCGGGATCTTCTTACGCTCGGCCAAGATCGCGTTTCTGGCCACGATAATCGCGATCCTGATCGCCTATCCGGCGGCCTATGCCATCACGCTGGCGCCGCGCCGTTGGCAGACCGGTTTGCTGATCTTGGTGATCTTGCCGTTCTGGTCCAACTACCTAATCCGCACTTACGCCTGGATCGTGATGCTTAACCGCGAGGGCTTGATCAATAATACTCTCCAGGGGGCAGGCTTGATCGATGAGCCGCTGTCTCTGCTTTATAACAATTTCGCGGTGATCGTTGGGCTTGTCTACAACTACACCCCCTTTGTGGTTCTGGCGATCTATTCGTCGCTGAACCGCATAAATGTCGAAACCATAGAAGCCTCGGAAGATCTTGGAGCGCCCGCTTGGACCACTTTCTACCGGGTGATACTGCCACAGACCGTTCCCGGGATTGCGGCAGGTGGTGTCTTTGTTTTTGTATTGTCGATCGGCAATTTCATTACGCCCGATTTGCTTGGCGGCGGGCGACTTCAGATGGTTGGAAACCTGATCTATGACCAGTTCCTGAGCGCCCGCGACTGGCCATTCGGAGCAACGCTGTCGATGTTCCTGATTGCGATTATGATGGGGCTTTTGTTCGCACAGGCGGTATTGGCCAATCGCGCAGCGGGACAGAGAGGGCAGGACTGATGCGGGACCGATCCAACATGGGCCTGAAGCTGCACCTGGTTTTGTTTTACACCTTTCTCTATGTGCCGATCCTTGTGCTCATGGCGTTAAGCTTTAACCGGGCCGGACTTCCAACTGTATGGACCGGGTTTTCGTTGGAATGGTACGGCAAGTTGTTTACCGCGGATCCAATACTGTCGGCGGCGCGCAACACGCTAATCGTGGCCTTAATCTCGACCGTTCTGGCGACTATAATCGGCACGCTTTTGGCGGTCGGTGTCGAGACACGGCGTAATTCTTCAGTTCTAGACGCGGTTCTGTTCGCACCGATGATCATCCCCGACATAGTTCTGGCCATCGCGCTCTTGTCCTTTTTCACCCTACTCAACATGACGTTGGGGCTTCATTCGATCATCCTCAGCCATGTCGTATTTAACATAGCCTTTGTTGTCGCCGTGGTGCGTACGCGGATGCGCAATTTCGACCATTCGATACTTGAGGCCAGTGCCGATCTTGGGGCCAGCGAATTCACCACCTTTCGCCGCATCCTGCTGCCCGCCATCGCGCCGGGGGTTATCGCCGGGGCGCTGTTGTCTTTCACCCTGTCTGTGGACGAATTCATTATTGCCTTCTTTACCGCCGGTGCTGGGCAATCCTCGACCACGTTGCCGATGCAGATTTACGCAATGATCCGATTTGGCGTCACGCCGGAAATCAATGCGATGGCTACCATCGTCATGTTCGTTTCATTCACGCTGGTCTTCTTCGCACAGCGTACCGACAAAGAGGTTTTCAGCCGATGAACCAAGGGGTTCAACTCAGGAATATAACCAAGCGATACGGTTTGGTGACCGCGATCGACAATGTTTCACTGGATATTCGCGATAACGAGTTCTTTGCACTTTTGGGCCCATCGGGCTGCGGCAAGACCACACTATTGCGGACGCTGGCGGGATTCGAAACGCCACAGGAAGGACAGGTAATCGTTGCCGGGCAGAACGTGACAAACATACGTCCCAGCAGGCGGCCCCTGAACCTGATGTTCCAATCCTATGCCTTGTTTCCGCACATGAGCGTCGAAAAAAACATCGCCTATGGGTTAGAAATGGAGAAATTGCCTAAGGACGAAATTGCCACGAGAGTGGCCGAGGTTCTGGAAAGTGCGAAACTTTCGGGATTTGCCGGGCGCAAGCCGGATCAGCTTTCTGGTGGGCAGCGACAGCGGGTTGCTTTGGCGCGCGCGCTGGTCAAAAGGCCAAAAGTCCTGTTGCTGGATGAGCCCCTTTCAGCTCTGGACAAGAAACTACGAGAAGAGATGCAGCTGGAGCTCAAACGGTTGCAACACGAGGTGGGGATTACATTTCTAATTGTGACCCATGACCAGGAAGAGGCCTTGGTCATGGCCGACCGGATCGCGGTCTTGCATGATGGTAAGCTGGCGCAGGTCGGTACTCCTCACGAGCTCTACGAACACCCCGGATCGCGCTTTGTTGCAGATTTTATAGGCGTGATGAACTTTCTGGATGGTAACGCCGTCGACGGCGGTGTCGATGTCCACGGGGCGGGAATGCTGAGGGGCGTTTCCGAGCTGCGCGGTGCTGCCACGATTGCTGTGCGCCCGGAACGGGTCAGCCTGATGCAGACCGCCCCTCGAGATGGGCGCAACTGCCTTCCAGGCACTGTCGAAGAAGTCGCCTATCACGGATCAGACCTGGGTGTGCATGTGCGCGTTCGCGGTGGGAGGAGCACCCTTTCCGCCCGCGTTCCCGCCAGCCAAGCCGACCGTGAAAATATCCAGCCGGGTCAGGATGTCCACTGCGTATGGGACGCGAAACATTCCCGCATCCTTCCCAACTGCTAAGCCAAATCTAACCGGAGACCTACAATGTCACAGAAAACCATCGCCTTCTTCCCCGAAGCTGCCTTTGGCCCTGCGCTGAATTCGGTTGGCATCGCGCAGGCCTGCGAGAAACTGGGCCATAAGGCTGTATTTCTAAGCGATCCCGGCTTTGTCGAGGTATATGAAGGTTATGGGTTTGAGGCGCATCCTGTTGCCCTGTCCGAGCCGATGGAACCCGAGGCGATGGCAAAGTTCTGGGAGGATTTCATCAACGGTCACATCCCAAATTTTCGCAAAGCCCCGATTGACCAAATCGATAACTACGTCAAGGATTGCTGGGAGGCGATCGTCGACAGCGCAAAATGGGCGCAAAAAGATCTGCCCGAGGTATTGGCAAAAATCAAACCAGATATGATCTGCGTGGATAATGTCATTATGTTCCCAGCCATCAAGCAGTTCGGCGTACCGTGGGTGCGGATCATCTCATGTTCCGAAAACGAAATCCCGGACCCGATTGTGCCGCCGCACTTATCGGGCTGTCGGGTGGATGACCGCGAGGGCATGGAGGCCTATGAGGCAAAGCTCCACGATGTGATCAAGCCGATCCACGACGACTACAATGCGTTCCTAGCCAGATGCAACGAAGACCCCTATCCGATTGGAGAGTTTTTCGAAGCGTCGCCCACAATGAACCTTCTGCTTTATCCCGAGCCGGCAAAGTACGAACGACAGAACCCACTGGACCCAAACCGGTTTCAGTATCTTGAAGGTTGCGTGCGCGAAGAAGAACCCTTTGAGGTGCCAACGTTTAAGTCCAACAATGACAAACCACTTCTCTATGTATCTTTCGGGTCGCTTGGCGCAGGCGACACCGACCTGCTAAAGAGGATCATTTCGACCATTTCCAGGTTGCCCTACCGGGCGCTCGTAAATGTCGGGGATTACATTGACGAATACACAGACATTCCCGACAACGTGCACATACAGAGCTGGTATCCCCAGCCTTCGGTAATTCCGCAGGTTGACGCGGTGATACATCATGGCGGTAACAACTCGTTCACAGAGTGCCTATATTTCGGCAAAACAGCAATCATTATGCCCTATGTCTGGGACGGCCACGATAACGCCACCCGTGTTCAGGAAACCGGCCACGGGTTCGGGTTTCACCGATACGACTGGACCGATGATGAATTGGCTATTGCCCTCGACAAATGTATCAACGATCCAGGAATGCAGGCGAAGATGGCGGCAACCTCTGCTCACATGCAGTCACGGCATGGCCCGACCAAGGCAGCTGGCATTCTCGACGAAATCCTGAAAGCCGCGGAATGAGCAGCGCCCCGCATCTTTCGGAAATCTCGACCCGCACCGACCTCACAGACTGGGGGCTACAGCCGGACATGATTGAAGGCCAGTCGCATTCATCGGGTATGCTGGTTCACAAGGGTCCTGACAACCGGCCGGAGATCGGCGCATGGGTCTGCACTCCAGGCCGCTGGCGCCTAACGATACCGCGTGACGAGTTCTGCTATTTTGTGCAGGGCCGCGCGGTCTATCGGTCGGATGCAGGCGAAAGCATCGAAGTTACGCCCGGAACGGCCGTACTATTCCTCGCCGGTTGGGTAGGGGAATGCACGGTCGAGGAAACATTGCGCAACACCTACTACCTAACGGATCGCGAACCTGAAACATGACCACGCCACGTATGCAAAACCCGCTCCAGCAGACTGATCTTGTCGATTGGGGGGTAATCCCGACGATGATTGAAGGGCAATCCCGCACCTCGGGAAAGCTGATCCACAAGGGGCCTGACGGCCAGTCCGAATGCGGCCTTTGGGTCTGCACTCCCGGTAAGTGGGAATGTCACGTCACCAAGGACGAGTTCTGCCACTTTCTGGAAGGCCGCTGTACCTATATCCATGAAAGCGGCGAGGTAATTGAGATTACGCCCGATACGGCGGCCTTTTTTCCGCAGGACTGGAAAGGCGTTTGCACTGTCCACGAGACGGTCAAGAAAGTGTACATGATCCGCTAACGGCGCAATGCCTGTCAAACAAGGGGGCTGCCCAATGCGTGACCCGTTCAAATCTACCTACTACCTCAACCCCAAGCATGTGCCATTGGAGGGTGGTGGGACCACTCTGGTCAACCCGTCTACCTTGCAGCCCGTCGGGGTTTTTGGTGAGCCGTCGCCGCAGATCGTGAACCAGGTCCTGGACCGGGTAAATGCGGCGCAAAGGAGGTGGTCCGCGATGGACTGCAAATCTCGCGCGCGGGTATTGCACCAGATCGCCAACGACATCGAAAGCGGCGACATGACTGAGATCGCCCGCTTGATGACATTGGAAACGGGCAAACCTTACCCTGAATCGATCGGCGAGATTGCGAACATCCCGCCGGTTTTCCGCTACTATGCCGAGATGGCGCGCAATGACGCGGGCAAGATTGCCGGCACGATGCAAACTGGATCTTTTCAGTATCAGACATACGAGCCCTACGGCGTGTCCGTGCATGTGGTTCCGTACAATTTCCCCCTCATTCTTGGCTGCTGGTCGATGGCCGCATCACTTGCGGCAGGTAACGGTGTAGTGTTGAAAGCCTCACCTGCAGGAACTTTGTGCACGATGGCGTTCATGGAGTTTTTTCGGGCGTTGCCCCAAGACCTGATTGCTTGCCTGCCGGGTGGTGCAGACGTGGGCAAACAGCTGATTGCCAGCCCCAAAACCCATGTGGTCGCATTTACAGGGTCCGTGCCGACAGGTCGTGCAGTCGCAGTGGCCGCAGCGGAGAACCTGAAACCCGCAGTGATCGAGGCTGGGGGAAGCGATCCACTGATCGTCAGTAAACACGCCGACATCGCGGTCGCTGCTGCCGGGGCGGTTACCGCTGCATTTTTGCAGTCGGGCCAGGTTTGCACATCGTCTGAACGGATTTTTGTAGTGGATGACGTGTACGACGATTTTGTCGATGAATTCGTGACCCGAACCCGGAAACTGCGCATCGGCGACGGAATGGGGGTGGCGGAAATCGGACCTTTGGCCTCCAAGGAGGCACGCGACAAGGTCGAGCGTCTGGTGCGCGATGCAACTGAGAAAGGCGCGGTGGTTGAGGTAGGAGGCGGTACCCCGGATCACGTCGGGCCGGGTTGGTTTTTCGAACCAACGATCCTGACCGGCGTGACGACGGACATGGCGCTAACTCAGGAAGAGGTTTTTGGGCCAGTCGCCTCGGTCATTCGGGTGAGCGACTTTGACCAAGCGCTTGAACTGGCAAACGCGTCACAATTCGGTCTTGGCGGATGCCTGTTTACCGGCGACTTGGACGAGGCATTTCAAGGGGTGAACAAGCTACAGGTGGGGATGGTCTGGGTCAACAACCCGCTCGTGGACAACGATGCCTTGCCTTTTGGCGGCGTCAAGAATTCTGGGCTTGGGCGTACGCTAGGCCTTCAAGGCCTCGAGGCTTTCAGACGACCCAAGATGGTCGTGATTGATCCGAAGGCGAAGGAGGCGGACTGGTGGTATCCATATCCCGACGACTGGTTCTATTCAGATGACGTACAGGGCGGGAGAAAGCACACCGGCTAGGGTGATGATCGGTGCGACCTGATCGACTCTACAACTGAAGATGAGCTAACGGCAGGATTGTCCGCAACCTGTGAGTTTGTGCAGCGCCAAAATTTGCACTTGCAGCGAATGACCGGAATGCGGGCGCGGTCGCAGTGTCTCGACCAACCGGTGAAAGGCAGCTATGGGCCGCCCGTGTAGGCGGCCCAGAGATGTTAGATTTCAATGGCTTCAGCAATGGCCAAAGCATCCTCAAGTTCAACACCAAGATATCTGACCGTACTGTCCATCTTTGTGTGCCCCAATAGAAGCTGAACGGCGCGAAGATTGCCAGTCTTCTTGTAGATCTGAGTGACTTTCGTGCGCCGCATCGAATGCGTGCCATATGCACTAGCTTCCAGTCCGATCGACGTGACCCAGTACCGAACAATCCGCGCATACTGTCGTGTCGATATGTGAAGTCGCTCATGAAAACGGCCTGGCCAAAGAAACTCTGATCCGACCATCAGTTCGTCTTCCATCCATTTCTCGACGGATGCGCGGGTGCCTTCCGATATCTCAAACCTGACTGGTTTCTGCGTCTTGCTCTGCAGCACTGAGGCGCGTTCCTTGATCTGGCCAGACGCCATCACATCCACAACTTTCATCTTCACAAGGTCGCACCCGCGAAGCTTGCTGTCGATTGCCATATTGAACAGAGCTAGATCACGATATTTCTCTGCCAATTCAAGCCGCACCCGGATTGCCCAGACATGCTTAGGTTTCAGTGGCCGCTTCTGACCGACGATGCGGCCCTTGTTCCAGGCTGGCCGAAGTGCGCGAATGGCAGGTAAGTTTGGTGTATCCATAACTGATCCTCCTTTCCGCCATTCCCGCCCACAACGACAACCCGACGTTGACGAAAGAGGATATCACAGGATGCCGCGTTGTCGCCGAGATCGGCTGCGAGTCCTACCTCCCAAATGCTGCAAAGTGAAACTCTTTTAGGTACGCCAAAATTAGACCTTGGTCACTGTGAGACGTGCTTATCATCGCAGATTTCACTGGGCGAAGTTACGAACATGTTGCGGGTAACAGCGTCACAGACGGAGTACATGCACCGAACACTGAGCATGGCGAACAACGAGAGCAGCCGTGGAACCCAAAAAGAACTCTTTCATCCCAGGTTTATGTGAAGCGAGGACGATACAGTCGATGCCATGTTTGTTGGCGTATTCGGTGATTGCGCGACCTGCCGATTGGCTCTCGAGCAAGATAGACGACACGTCGGTCTCACTTGTTAGACGCTCGGCCAAGCGCGCCTTTGCTTTTTGGAGAGATTTTTCTGCGATCCCTTCATCCATATAGTACATTATCTGTCTATTTGGGGGCTCATGGATATGTGCGGCAGTGATTTTTCCACCTTCGGATACAAGGGCATGTGCCGCCGCAAGCGCGTGTTCACTGATGCCATGCTCCAGAGACAGTGCGACTAGAATATTTTTGTACATTTTAAACCTCCGTATTTAGGTTTTCAGTTTTCTTCTGCGAACTGGCCTCTCCCACTTCATCTTTAGGAGGGCGCTCAGGCACCCCAGCCGTAAGGTTGGGGTGCGTGCTATTTCGTCTTGGGCTTTTGCTCTTTCTTGCCACTACCGGCTGAGCAGGAGCTCAGGCAGGAACAGGGCCAACTCTGGTACGAAAGTTGTCAACATAAGCGTCGGAAGCCAGGCAAAGACTATGAAGATCAAAGTCGGCCATAACATGCGCGAAACCGGCTCATCACAGACCTGAGCACCAAGGTAAAGCAGCGGCGCAGTTGGTGGGGTGATGTTCGCCATACCAAGGTTCACGCCAATCACAGCCGCAAAGTGGATCGGATCCATACCAGTGCTCTGCGCGATGGGCAGCAAGATCGGCGTCGCCAGAAGCAGACCCGAAATATCGTCCATCAGCATTCCGATCAGGATCATCACGACGTTGATCATCAGAAGGATGACGACCGGATTGTCCGAAACGGAATAGACCAGATCTTTGGCCAACTGAGGTGCACCCTGCGAGATCAGGTTGTCCGACACGATCAGAACCATGAAGATCATGACCATGACCACACCAATCGTAACACCGGAATTCTGGATCGTCTGGGCCAGGGTTTTCCAGGTCAGGCCACGATAGAAGTAGATCGCGATTGGGATCGAGTAGACCACTGCGATACCGGCGGCTTCGGTCGGTGTCATGATACCACCATAGATACCGCCGAGGATGATCAACGGCATCATAAGCGCAGGTCCGGCCAGGCGCGCCTGAACTCCGAATGTCGGCAGGAACGGTTTAGGACGTTCCGTCAGGTTGATGTCGTCATACTTCCGCAGCATGAACTGATTAACGATTATCAATAGCGTGATCAGGATGATCGCCGGAATGACCGTGGACAAAAAGCACTTCAGTACGTGCTGCTGTGCAACCCAGCCATAAAGGATGTGAGACGAACTCGGTGGGATCAACAGACCCAAGGGGCTGGCCGCCACGATCAGAGCCGCCGATTGCCCACCCGGATAGTTGGCCTTTTTCAGGTGGGGCATCATGATGCCGCCAATGCAGGTCAGCGTTGCATTGGCGCTGCCGGAAATGGAGCCGAACACACCGCAGGCCAGCACTCCAGCAGCGCTCAGTCCTCCTTTGATGTGGCCAATGAACATTTCAGCCAGAGAGACAAGAGGGGCCGCGATTTTACCTTTTTCCATGATGCCACCGGCGATCATGAAGAGTGGGATCGCCAGAAGTACAAGTGATCGGATACCTGTAGAACCGGTGGGCAAGTAACCGGTGATGGATTGATCTCCGACAAGCGCGATGAAAATCAATACAGATCCGAATGCCACATAAACGCTGACGCCCAACAGCAGCATAAAGCAGACAATTAGGAGACTTCCTCCGATGATCATTGGGTTTCTCCTTTTTGCATTTCTGATCTCAGGGGAAGCCCGAGCCCCTTGCGGATGTGTACGTACAAGTATGCCGCCGTGAACGTAGCCATGAGGCCAAAGGCAATCATGATCGCAATCCGCCAGGTCACAAACGGAATGCGCAGCACCGGGGTTGCGCGCAGCCGGGGGAATGAGAAGTCATCAAGCAGCGAGACATAGCAGGCGTACATGAGGAACAGGATCACCAACACCTCGACTGTCAGGACCACAAAGCCGCGCCACCAAATCAACCGAGGGTTTTGGATCACGATGCCAAGAATGTCCGCGTTGATGTGCAGGTTGCGGGCAGAGGCCAGAACAGCACCTGCAAAAAAGCCGATGATGCTGATACCCAAAAGCCATTCTTCGTAGGCAAAGAGATCACCGCCAAATCCATATCGGATGACAACAACGGCTCCAAACGTGAATGCCATCAGGAAACCGGCAAACATGACGATCTGCCTCATGACAAAAGCCACTGCTTTCAGCGGATACCCAATAATGATTGGCAACTCGTCAGTGATTTTTTGCGAGCTCTTCTTTTCTGCGCTTTCGACGACCAATGGGCGTTCAGCTTCAGAACTAGACATCTTTCTCCCTCCCTTAGTTGAGCCAAAGACCAAAAAAGGGCCAGCTGATTTGCTGGCCCTTCTTCTCGGTGTTTATTGCTGTTCTTTTGCTGCCAGCAGGCGGTCGATGATGTCCTGACCGACGTTTTGTGCCATCGCGGGCCAGACCGTTTCCTGAACATGAGCGGCCATCGCAGCTTGTTCTTCGTCGCTCAGGCGCAGGATGGTGTAGCCTTTGTCGAGCAATTTCTGGCCGAACACTTCGTCATTCTCACGGTTGTAGGCGAAGAAGTCTTCGGACGCCTTCGTCATCGCGGCTTGCAGCGCGGCGCGCTGGTCGTCGTTCAGCTTGTCGAGTGTCCGCTGCGACGCATAGAAAGTTGTCAGCTCTGAGATCGAGTTGTACTCGACAAAGTGAGTGCCAACATCCGACTTGGCGAAGATTGAGTAGGTTGCAGTCTTGGTGCAGCAGATCGCCCCATCGACGATACCGGCTTGAAGTGCTGGGAAGATATCGCCCCATGCCATTGTTGTCGCCTGGTAACCCAGTTCTTCGACCATCGACTTAACGACGCTGGAAGACCAGACGCGAATGTTCATGCCCTTTTCGTCGAAAGTATTCCAGTTCTCGGGCTCTTGCGACGAAACGATGCCGATGAACCCTTCAGGGTTCTGAGCCATGACGCGCACACCATATTCGTCCGTGATCTCTTGCAAGATGGTGTTGAACTCGGAATCCATGTTGAGCAGAGTGCTCTCCATGTCATCCCAGCCGCCCAGCAGGAACGGCATTGACAGGAATTCCAGGCGTGGATCGGTATCGGCATAGATGAACGCCGATGCCAGATCGATATTGCCGCGTGCAACATCTTCGAACAGCGCCTCACCCGAACCCAGTTGGTTTGCCGGGAATACTTCGATCTTCAGGCCGACATCTGCTGCCGCGACATCTGCTGCGACCTGCTCCATCATTCTCGTGCCCTGATGGTCAATCGGGAATACGCCGGCAAAGCGCAGTGTCATGTCTTCCGCTGCGGCTGCTGTTGAGAGTGTGGTTGCAGCAAGCAAAGCAGCGCCACCCATCGCGCCGAGGGCGCGGCGGTTAATCTTGGTATTCATTAAGGTTTCCTCCTCAGTGGTGGGTGTCCCGCCGCATTACGCGCGGCGGGACATTTCTTTGCTTCAAGTCAGCAAAGTTCCGGGGCGATGAACTCGTATCCAAGATCATCGGCCACAGCCTTGTAAGTCACCTTCCCGTGGGCCACGTTCAGGCCGTTCATCAGGTGACGATTGTCTGCAAGCGCCTGCTTCCAGCCGTTGTTGGCAATAGCCAGAGCGTGCGGCAGCGTGACGTTGTTCAGTGCATAGGTCGAGGTTCGGGCGACTGCGCCCGGCATGTTGGCGACGCAGTAATGAACAACATCGTCGACAACATAGGTGGGCTCTGAGTGAGTGGTGGCTTTGGACGTTTCAAAGCAGCCGCCCTGGTCAATCGCCACGTCCACGACGACCGCACCGGATTTCATTTTTGAGATCAGTTCGCGTGAGACTAGCTTGGGTGCGGCAGCACCCGGGATCAGAACAGCGCCGACAACCAGATCGGCATTGGTGACTTCTTCCTCCAATGCGGCTTTGGTTGAATAGACAACCTTGGCGGACGCCTCGAAATGGTTCTCCAGCTTCTCAAGCACTGCCGGATTGCGGTCCAGAATGGTCACGTCCGCGTGCAAGCCAACAGCCATCTGAGCTGCGTTGAACCCAACAACTCCACCGCCGATGACCACAACTTTGCCGGGCTTCACGCCGGGCACGCCGCCCAGCAAGACACCCAGACCACCCTTTGCTTTCTCCAAAGCGCCGGCACCCGCCTGGATCGACATGCGACCGGCAACCTGGCTCATCGGTTTCAGCAGGGGCAGACCGCCGTTGTCGTCGGTGACGGTCTCATAAGCGATGCAGACAGCGCCCGAGTCGACCAGATCTTTGGTCTGTTCCGGGTCGGGGGCCAGATGCAGATAGGTGTAAAGGATCTGACCTTCCCGCAGCATAGCGCGTTCAACGGCCTGAGGTTCCTTCACCTTCACAATCATCTCCGCATTGGCAAAGATATCCGCTGCGGTTTCGGCAATCTCCGCGCCAGCGGCACGATAGGCATCATCATCAGCCCCAATGCCTGTGCCGGCATTGGTCTCGACGATGACGTTGTGACCATGAGAAACCAGTTCGGCGACGCTTTCAGGGGTCAGGCCAACACGGTATTCGTGGTTCTTGATTTCCTTGGGAACACCAATGAACATATTTTTCACTCCTTGGAACGGATGATCATTTTGCGGTTGGCATGACGAACTCGGCACCTTCCGAGATGCTTTCGGGCCAGCGCTGCATGATGGATTTCTGCTTGGTGTAGAAACGAACGCCTTCTTCGCCATAGGCGTGCATGTCGCCGAACAGGCTTTTCTTCCAGCCGCCAAAGCCATGCCAGGCCATCGGAACCGGGATCGGAACATTGACCCCGACCATGCCGACCTGAACCTGCTTACCGAATTCGCGCGCGACGTTGCCGTCTCGGGTGAACAGTGACACGCCGTTTCCGAATTCGTGGTCGTTGATCAGTTGAAGACCTTCGGCAAAGTTCGAGACGCGGACGCAGGACAAGACGGGGCCAAAGATCTCTTCCTTGTAGATCTTCATGTCGGGGGTGACGTTGTCGAACAGGGTGCCGCCAAGGAAATAGCCTTCCTCGTGCCCTTCGACGGTATAGTCGCGGCCATCGACCAGCAGATCCGCACCTTCTTCGACGCCAGAGTCGATGTACCCTTTGACCCGGTCCCGCGCGGCTGCGGTGACAATCGGACCCATCTCGGCGTCCAGTTCGAGGCCGTTTTTGACCTTCAGGGTTTCGGCACGTTCTTTCAGGACCGGCATCAGCTTGTCGGCGGCATCGCCAACCAGCAGGGCAACCGAGATCGCCATGCAGCGTTCGCCCGCCGAACCAAAGGCTGCGCCGATCAATGCGTCCGCAGTCTTGTTCATGTCGGCATCGGGCATAACCAGCATGTGGTTCTTCGCGCCACCCAGAGCCTGAACGCGTTTGCCATGCCGCGCGCCAACTTCATAGATGTAGTTCGCAATCGGGGTCGAACCGACGAAAGACACGGCCTTGACGTCGTCGTTCTCCAGCAACGCATCCACGGCGACCTTGTCACCTTGTACGACGTTGAACACGCCATCAGGGAAACCGGCTTTTTGCATCAGATCCGCGTACAGCAGCGCAGCGGACGGATCGGTTGGTGACGGTTTCAGGATAAAGGTATTGCCCGCGGCGATGGCGATCGGGAACATCCACATCGGCACCATGACCGGGAAGTTAAACGGCGTGATCCCGGCGACAACGCCCAATGCCTGACGCGTGGTCCAGTTGTCCATGCCAGTGGAAACCTGCTCCGTATAATCGCCCTTGAGGAGTTGCGGAATACCGCAGGCAAACTCGATGATATCAATACCGCGCTCAACTTCACCTTGGGCGTCCGTGAACACCTTGCCATGTTCGACGGTGATGGCACGCGCCAGATCGTCTTTGTGCTCGCGCACCAGAGCCAGAAAGTTGTTCATAAGACGGGCGCGGCGGATCGGCGGTGTGTTCGACCAGTTCGGGAACGCTGCTTTTGCCGCGGCCACTGCGTCGTCGACTGTCTGGACGTTCGCCAGCGACACCTCGCCGGTTTGCACACCGGTTGCGGGATTGAAAACCGGCTGCGTATTCTCACCAGCTGGAGCAGTGATTTGGCCATTAATGTAGTGGCCGATCAAAGCGATCGGGGATGCATCTTTCATGATGTCAGTCCTTTTTGGGGTTAGAAGTCAGGGGTTATGGCAGGTCAGCCAATACCTCTCCAAGTGTTTGACAGAGTGTCGCTATTTCAGGTTCCGAGATGATCAGTGGCGGCGATAAGGCGATGATGTCTCCGGTGACACGGATCATTATTCCGGCGTCCCAGGCACGCTTCATCGCGTCATAGCCCCTTGCGCCCGGCGCGCCTTCTCGTGGTGCCAGCTCGACCGCGCCCACCAGTCCCAGATTGCGGATATCGATAACGTTCGGCAGACCTTTTAAGCTTTGAAGCTGATCCTCCCAGGGCTGCGACAGCAATGCAGCGCGGCGGAATAGATCATTCTGCTTGTAACTCTCCAGCGTTGCCAACGCCGCAGCGCAGGACACAGGGTTGGCGGAATAGGTATAACCGTGGAACAGTTCAATCGGCGCATCGGCATTTTCCATCGCCGAGTCATATACCTTGTTGGATACGATGACCGCTCCCATTGGAATGACACCGTTGGTCAGGCCTTTGGCAGTCGTGATGATGTCTGGCTTTACATCAAAGTACTCTGATGCCGTCGCAGCACCCAACCGACCAAAAGCGGTGATGACCTCGTCGAAGATCAACAGAATGCCATGGCGGTCGCAGATCTCACGCAGTCGCTTTAGGTATCCTCTCGGCGGCAGGAGAACACCGGTCGAACCGGCCATTGGTTCGACGATCACAGCCGCAATGGTCGAGGCGTCATGCAAAGCAACCAATCGCTCCAGATCGTCTGCTAGCTCTGCCCCGTGTTGAGGGCAACCGCAGGAGAATGCGTTTTTGTCCAGATCATGCGTGTGACGCAGGTGATCAACGCCGGTCAGAAGCGTGCCGAAATGCATGCGGTTCTTGACGATGCCGCCAACCGAGATGCCCCCAAACCCTGTGCCATGATACCCGCGCTCACGTCCGATCAAGCGGGTGCGAGTTCCGTCACCACGCATCCGGTGGTAATGCAGCGCGATCTTGAGCGCAGTATCGACGGACTCTGAGCCAGAGTTGGTGAAGAAGGCGTGGTTCATTCCCTCAGGCATCATCGCTGTCAGCTTTGCCGACAACTCAAACGCCTGAGGGTGGGAGAACTGGAAGTTCGGTGCGTAATCCAACTCGTGCACCTGTTTTTGCACGGCTTCTACGATCAGTGGATCCCGGTGACCCGCGTTGACGCACCACAGCCCGGCGGTACCATCCATGACCTTCCGGCCATCAGAACTGGTGTAATACATCCCCTCGGCCGCTTGGATCATTCGGGGCTCGCGAAGGAAATCACGATTGGCCGAAAACGGCATCCAGAACGATGACATTGTATTGGGTTGATCGAGCACGTCCATTCCTCGCGAAGCAGATTTTCATTTGATGACAAATCCTTGCAGAGTTTAGACCTTCCGCACATCCAGTTTTATCTTAATCTGTAAGTTATTGAAAAAAATCGTTGCGCCCCTAGAATGCTTTCGATCTAAAGCAAGAAAGCACTAGAGTAACGGTTTTGTCATCAGATCTCGAAACAGCCCGTCGTCTAAAGTTGATTCGGACGACCAAAGGCCTCAGTCAACGTGAAATGGCCAAACGCGCGGGAGTGGGTAGCGGGACGATTTCTCAAATCGAAAGCGGTTCGACTCAACCATCTGTGGCGTTGCTAAAGAAGATCCTTGCCTCGGTAGACGTCAATTTGGGCTTCTTCTTCAGTTTTGAATTGCAAAACGAGGAGTCGTTTTTTTACCCGCACGAAAGAATGCGCGACTTGGGATCACCTGGAGTCTCCTATTTGCTTGTCGCAGGAGAGCGCCGAGACAGAAAACTCCAGATGCTCATAGAAGAGTACGATGTCGGTGCTGACTCGGGTCGATCTGAACTGTCGCACGAAGGAGAGGAATGTGCGGTTGTGATAGAGGGCCGTCTTGAAGTGACGGTAGATGGGCAGTCCAGGGTTCTGGGCCCCGGGGACGCATACTACTTCTCAAGCATATTGCCACACAGGTTTCGGAATGCCGGTGATACGCCATGCAAAGTGATCAGCGCCTGCACTCCCTCGTCGTTCTGACTAAATGAAAGAGCTCTTCTGTGAGTGCTTCAATATTTCGCGGGATAGTCAAATTCGATAACCAACTCAGAATGAAGAAATGAAATCGACATTCACGATCAGGAGCCAATTGTCGCCTTTCTCACGCGATCCTCAACGGCGGTCCATCTAGATTTCGCGCTTGCAGCGAATGGCCGGAATGCGGGCTGCACCCGCAGAAAATCGGTGCCGTGCTGAATGTCGGTTAAGGGCCGCTAATCAAGTCTCACGGTGTGTAGTAGTGTGCTCCGAGGGCATGATCGGGTTTGAATTCGACGATGGAAAAAGTATTAGGATTTGGAGGATTTTTCTTTCGGGCAGAAGACCCTGCCACCTTGGCCGTTTGGTATCGTGACAATTTGGGAATTGATCTCGTTCCCAATGATTATGAAACGCCGTGTTGGACGCAAGAAGCAGGCGAGACAGTGTTTGCCCCGTTCGAAAAAGTAACAGAGTATTTCGGGAATCAGGAAAAGGCATTTATGCTGAATTTTCGTGTTAGTGACATCGATAGAATGATCGCACAGCTCGAATCTAAGGGTGTGGAAGTCCGCCGAGATCCAAATTCACCTTATCCGAATGGCAAATTCGCATGGCTCAATGATCCGGAAGGAAATCCAATAGAGCTCTGGGAGCCAGCTTAGCCTCCAGGGCGAGCAATCATAAAACTTCGCAATGCTCGAATTTTCCGTCTTAGGACCTGGGGTTTGGATTAAGAACAGGGGATTCTTCTCAGCTGCCGCCAGTCCTCGTCAGCTTTTCGATCATCAGTTGCTGTAGAAGAATGATGGTCTTTGCATCCCGAATTTCGCCCTCGGTAATCATCTGCATCGCGTCCATTAGTGGAATGTGCATAACTTCAATGTCCTCTCCTTCGTCGAAAGAACCACCCCCTTGCCCCTTTTTATCAGAGCGTGAATACGTACCTTTGAAGAAAGACAGAAACTCCGTGACTGAGCCTGGGCTCATGTAGACGTCAAACAAGTGGATGAGTTTGTCGATCTGATAACCGGTTTCTTCTTCAAGCTCTTTACGCATTCGCTCATCGGCCTGAGCGCCGCCAAGCAACCCAGCGGGGGTTTCGATCAGCCCATCAATCCCTCCATTGAGGAAAACTGGCAATCGGAACTGACGCGTGAGCAATACTTGATCTGTATCCGGGTTGTGCAACAGGCAAGTCGCCCCGTTGCCGCGATCATAGGCTTCTCGTGTTTGGCGCTGCCATTGGCCATTCTGGCGACGAAATTCAAACTCGTATTTGGTTAGAACGCCCCAATCATTTGCCAGAATTTGCTCTGAAACCGGGCGAAAAATCTGGCTTTCGGGCATTTTCCCGCTCCGATTCGTCATAGGTTCATGCTCAATTCAAATTGGCGGACTGTCGGTACAGCTACGACACTTCCAAGAAACGACTGGAACTCTGTTGATGTGACGTCGATGTTGAGTAGGCGAAGCGTGCCGCCAGCCTGACATGTGTGGAGCAATGAGCTGGCGATCCCTTCGCGTCTTCGGTCTTGGCGAACGCAAATTTGGGCAAGGGTATTGTTTGTTGGCAAAATGACCGCATAGGCCGCCAGACCAAGGTTATCGGATATGGCCCAGCATTGTGCTTCATAAGCTACGGCGCTGACGGACGCGATGTCGTTTTGCCAGGAGGGTTCCAATTCGATCATTGCGGTGGCGTCGCTCTGAATCTCCCTCCAGGGTACCTTTCGCACCATACCAGGAGCATCGGTACTCGGCAGCGGTGGAACGTCATAACACTGCAGAGTCCGGGCAGCTTTCATTCCCAGAGAAGCGTACAACTCATATGCCTTGCTGTTATCGGCCATTACCTCGGTCTGGAAACTTTCCGTGTCTTGTTGTCGAAGGTGCACAAGGCAATCATCCGCCAATCTTCGTGCCAATCTCAACCGTCGGAACGCAGGAACTGTGCCGCTTGCAACCAGATAGCCGCGGCGACCGCGCAAAGACACCAACCAAATGGCAGCGATTTGCCTTTCAACAATCGCAAGCCGCGAGGCTTGGCGATCATATCCCCTCTGCTTCAACATGAATGCAAATGACTGCCGGGTCAGTTGCATTGGGACTGTGTAGTCCGAAAACGCGCTGTTCATTACCAGGCGCAAATCCTCAAGTGAGACGTGTTCAGCCGATACGATCTTTGCGTCCATAAATTGTCCAATTTAATAGGTTGAAACAACCACTCTAACTTAACAACGCTTTCGCACTACCAGGATGATCGTTGAAAGTAACACCTTTCAGGGAGCGCTGGATAATCCATGCCAATGTCCCTTTTCATGTGGCCTGACCAGTGTTGAAACTCGCCTGGGTGAACAGTTTTGTCCCGGTAGGTTGCATTAACCAGAGTCAAAAAGTTTTGAAAATACGTGAGCAGTCTCATATGGTCCCCACATTCATTGAATTGATGGCTGTCATACGTTTGACCGGTTGAATGGGCTTAAAACAAACAAAACAGAGCCAAAGATCATAAGGAGATTGAATGGCTTCCCGAGGTGATCTTCCGCCACTGGCTGCAATTCGGGTTTTTGAGGAGGCCGCGAGGAGCAAGAACTTCACGGTTGCCGCAGACAAGCTTGGGATGACCCAGGCTGCTGTCAGCTATCAGATCAAGATCCTTGAGGAGCGGGTTGGCGCACCACTCTTCCATCGAGAGGCACGTGGAGTTTCCCTGACAGATATTGGGGCAGGTTTCGCAGAAAAGGCGACCGACGCGCTCAACGTTCTGAGTGACGCATTTGCCGAGGCCAAAGGCGTTTCTCAGGAAACGCTTGCAATCAGCGTCATTCCAACATTTGCCACCAATTTTCTGGCACAGCACTTGGGGGGATTTCAGGTGGAAAATCCCAATATTGCGGTGCGGGTGGAAGTGAGTGAAACCCTGACAGATTTTGTCTCCAGCGGTTTCGACGTCGCCATTCGCGGTGGCAAAGGCAACTGGCGTGGACTTTCGAGCCATTTACTAATCCAAACCCGTTTTACCCCAATGCTGAGCAAGGATCTGGCTGAAAGCATAGGCGGCGTTCATGATCCCAAGGACCTAATGCGTCTTCACATTCTGTCGCCGTCTGATCCCTGGTGGAACCGTTGGCTTGCAGAGGCGGGATTGGAGAGGCCGGAACTGTCAGACGAAATCCGCCAACATTTCGGCCCGCAGGTATTGGAAGCCAACGCCGCCATGTCAGGTCAGGGTGTCGCAATGCTAACACCTGCGTTTTTCAAGGATGAGCTTGCAAGCGGGCGGTTGACCCAACCTTTCGATCTGACTTGTGAAGATGGATCAGGCTATTGGCTTGTCTACCCCGAGAGCCACCGCAATTCGCAGAAGATACGGCGGTTCAGGAAATGGCTGGAAGCAAAGACCAAGGACTGGCGATCCTAGGTGCCAAAAGCCGTTCCGAGATCTAGGGCTGGTCGAGGGGCGGCAACCTGTGCTCGAAGATTGAAGACTTTATGATCGATGTATTGGTCTCGGCCCGGTCGTGGAAGGGCAGAAGGATATCGTCGAGTTCGCTGATCTCTTTCAAAAGTAGCCGTGCGACATAACAATCGTCGCCAGTGACCCTGTCACATGACATAAAGCGAGGCTGCTCCTCGATCATCTTCTCTACAATGTGAAGCTGCCCACTTCTTGGTTTGATCCTGACAAGAGCCTGGATTGTATAGCCAAAACGTTTCAAATCGATCCGGGCACCAAAGCCCGTGACGTATCCGCTTTCCTGAAGGTGGCGCAGGCGTTCTCCGACGGCAGGGCCGGAGAGATCTACGTTCTTTCCAATGTTTGCGAGGCTGGTACGGCCATAAGAATCGAGAAGCTCTACGATTCGGCAGTCTGTTTGGTCCAGTTCTTTCGACATGAAGGAAGTTTAGAGAATCGGACAATGATGTGAAAGAAGATTTTCAATTTGCCCTTCATCAGTGCTGGGACAGAACCCAGTTCCTTCCGATAGTTTGCCGCAAGCAGAATTAAGGAGACAAACATGGATATCCAACGTATAGCGGCATTTAGCCAAGGATCGGAAGGCGGCAATCCGGCAGGTGTTGTGTTGTTGGAAAGTGAAGCCAGTGCCGAGGAAATGGCCCGGGTCGCAGCTGAGGTCGGGTATTCAGAGACTGCGTTTGCCGTCGCGCAGGATGACGGAGGAAAGAATTGGCGCGTTCGTTATTTCTCCCCTGAATCTGAGGTTCCATTTTGTGGCCATGCGACAATTGCATTGGGCGCCGCGCTCGGGCGACATAGTGGGGCCGGCACCTATTCCCTGACCCTGAATGACGCCACGATCACGGTGGATACGGACACGACACCCGACGGCGTGGTGGCCACCCTGTCATCACCACCGACCAAAAGCCGCGCACTGACAGACGCAGAAACGCGCGATATCCTGGCGCTCTTTGATCTGACGGTGGATGACCTTGATCCACGCCTAGCCCCGGCTCATATCCATGGCGGCGCCGATCATGTCGTGCTGCCACTAAAAAGTCGAACCCGATTGGCTTCAATGACATATGATCTCGATAAGGGACGGCAGGTGATGCGCGATCATGATCTGGTCACAGTGATGCTTGTCTTCATAGAGACCGATCAGACATTCGTTGCGCGCAATGCATTCGCTTCGGGGGGTGTTCTGGAAGACCCGGCAACGGGCGCAGCGGCGGCGGCCTTTGCAGGGTATCTGCGTGATAGCAACTGGCCACATGGGGGTGAATTCACGATCCGCCAGGGTGAAGACATGGGAAGTCCTTCACTAATCAAAGTGTCGTTGGATGACGTCAGAGGAAACTCGGTGCGGGTATCCGGTACTGCGCGAGACATAATATGAGCGACCTTCCCGACGCAATTGCAGCCTACATCGAGGCCTACAACCAGATGGATGTGGCTGGTATGATCGCATGCCTTTCTGATGACGTGGTGTTTCGAAACATCGTCGACGCAGATGTAACGATCGAAACGTCAGGGAAACAGGCCTTTTCCGAGTTGGCCGCTGCAGGTGTGCAAGCGTTCAAAACCCGTCAGCAAACGGTAACAAACATGATTTCGGTCGGGACCGTCACCTTGGTCGAGATCGACTACACGGCAGTGGTTTCGGCCGATCTTCCCAACGGGTGGAAAGCAGGGCAGCAGCTGCGATTCCGAGGCGCATCTGCGTTTCGCGTCGAAGACGGTCGGATCGTCAGTGTTACCGATCAGAGCTGAGCGAGCCAAAAAATCCATTGATGTCATGCACTGACGTTTTGTTGGCGCAGATGTTCGTCTTGCCCCAAGTTTTGGTGACAACACTGTGAACACGCAAAGGAACTCAGATGATCAAACGTTTGGCTCCGGCCTCGCTGCGCGTTGTACCGGAACAGTATCAAGGTATCTATGTGCACGGCACCCAGATCACTGCTCCGCGGTCGTTTTTGTTTTTGTCAGGACAAATCGGGGTCTCTCCGGATGGCAAAACTCATACGGGATTCGAGCAGCAATGCCATCAGGCAATGGACAATGTTGAGGCACTTCTCAAAGACGGCGATCTGGACACGTCCAACATTCTGCGCGTTGTTTACTATGTCACCGACGCGGTTTTCCTGCCCGAGCTTTCCAAATTGCGTCAGGCCCGTTGGAACCGAGGGCACCCGCCGGCGGTGACTACGCTGGTCGTTGCTGCCCTCGCAGCACCAGATCTTCTCGTTGAAATCGAAGTTACTGCGGCCCGTTGACCTGGATGACACATGCCGGATCAGATTTGGGCTCTTATACTCTTTGCGCTAATTGCCACCGGCTCTCCCGGCGGGGCAACAGCGCTTGCAACAGCGTCTGGCGCGCGGTTTGGCTATCGGCAAAGCCTGCCTTTGATTTTGGGGATCGCCATTGCACTCGCGCTGCTGGTGGCCGTGTCCGGAACCGGTCTTGCGGCCACGCTGCAATCTACGCCTTTTCTGAGTTCTGCTATCAAAGCAATCGGGTCAGCGTACCTTGTTTGGCTGGCACTGAAAATTGGGTTGGCCGGATCACCTTCGGCCACGCGCTTAAGCGAGGCACAACCCATGAGTTTCCTCGTCGGGGCGGCGCTGTTGCTTGTCAATCCAAAGGCTTGGGCGATGGCGGTGGGAGTCGCTTCATCTTTCTCCAACTTGGTCTCAGATCCCTTTTTGCTTGGCAGCATTCTTGCCGCTGTGTTTCTGGCGTGCGCTTGTGTTTCCCTGTCGCTTTGGGTTTTAGCAGGAGGGTTCATCGCAGATTTATTGCGTACTGACCGTCATTGGCACATCTTCAATGGAGCAATGGCGACACTCCTATTGGTTTCGATCCTACAGCTTTGGATTTAAGGGAAATGAGTTCACAGCTTTATCGGGCCGCACTGTCGTAGGTGGGACTAAAGCCTTATCATAGCCTGAAATATCACTGCGTTTTCAAACGTGATCATGAATTGAATAGATGACGAGGTTTGATCCTTGAGAAATGGGTTCATCTTGCTGACGGGTTGTTCAGGTGGTGGAAAATCCACGCTTCTCGATGCCTTGAGTGAGCGTGGTTTCGCGACCGTATCGGAACCGGGTCGGCGTATCGTAGAGGAAGAAATTGCTGGTGACGGCAAAGCCCTGCCTTGGAGAAACATGAAAGCCTTCGCCATGCGCGCCGTCGAAATCGCTCGATCTGACTTAGAAGCGGCTCGACAACATCAAGGTTCAGTGTTTTTTGACAGGGGGCTCATTGATGCGGCGGTTGCATTAGAATACTCGCGCGGACCATCGCTAGGTGAAACGATTGGAAAAGCCCGTGTTTACTCCGAGCCTGTATTCTTGTTTCCACCTTGGAAAGAGATTTTCGAAAGTGACGCTGAACGCAAACATGATTTTCAAGCTGCGGTAGAAGAGTATCATCGCATAGAATGTGCTTTGAATGACCTTGGTTACGAGGTTTTAGTTTTACCAAAGGTATCCGTGAACGAACGGGTTGAATTCGTGCTGGATGAAAGTGGAATTACTTAGTTCGGATGACTGCTTGGTGCGCGATTTGGTCATCAAAAAGCTCTGAGAACTTCGCGCGAGCGCCAATGTCCGCAATGCGGGCTGCGACCACAGCATGTGACCGGCCGGTGAATGACCTGTTTGGGCCGAGTAACTCACGGAAGAAAGGGTAGGGACCCATACCGCGGGGCTTCCGAGGTCTGCTAGTTGCCCTTGAGTACTTCACCAATCAAATGGTTCATAACCTCCTTGTAGACCTCCGGATCGCCCCCATAGGCGATCTCAAGAGCGGCGCGATCAAACGCGGCCGACAACAAATTAGTCAAAGCATCGATCTGTTTTGGTGAATGCTTAGGAAGAGCCCGCGAAAGCCCTTCACGAAGTTCCTCTGTTCCATTGGCCCGGGTCAACGCGACAGCGGTGCTGTGCCCTAATACCGCTGGGGCCTCTTCCATCAGGAGGCGCACCCGACCTGGAACCAACATCGCATCAAAAAAGGCATTCGATCCTGCCATCATGGCCTGTTCGGGATCGGCCACACTGCGCGTTTCCTGGTCAATATGGTGTGAGATTGCTTTGGCCTCCTCTTCTGCGACGGCGCGGAAAAGGTCAGCCTTGTCCTTGAAATGATGATACAGCGCGCCGCGGGTGACGCTGGCTTTACGTACGATGTCTGGGGTTGCAGTGTCGGCAAATCCCGAATCCACAAACAATTTGCGGGCAGCCTCTACGAGTTTGGCACGCGTTTCGGCGCGTCGGTCTGCCTGGCTGCGTCGGGCGGGTTTTTCTGGGGGCAAATTTAACGGCTCCGAATATCACTACAAGCACCTTACATACATCTTGCATGTATTTGCAAATTGATGATACATACAAAGTGCATGTAAGTTAAGGAGATCAAAAATGCGTTTCACTCAATATTATCCGGTCATTCAGTCTGAGACGGTTTCTGAGACGGCAGAGTTCTATAAACGTCACTTTGGCTTCCGCGCAGCGTTCGAGGCGGATTGGTATGTGCATCTACAAAGTGAAGCGGATCCGTCGGTCAATCTCGCGATCGTCCAGTCGGACCACGAGACGATCCCGGAGGTTTCCCGCGGTGCGTCTAAGGGCATGATCCTCAATTTTGAAGTCGAGGATGTCGACAAAGTGGATGAACGACTTCGGTCGGAAGGAGTTCCGGTGGCAAAGTCACTTGTGAGCGAGCCGTTTGGCCAACGCCATGCGATATATCGCGATCCAAACGGGGTACTGATTGATGTTATCACTCAGATCCCACCCTCAGAGGAATTCCTGTCTCAATATGCAGCCGACGCGGTACCGTCGTAATTCAGGGTGCCGGATGGCCAGGTTGGTTCGAAGCAGTTGGAACGATTTGCCCGCGTGTAAAGCGACCAATTCTGGACAGATCAGTGGCCTTTGCCGAGTTGGCCACCTTTGGTACTGGGGCGGCCTTATTATCTGTGCCCATGTTCGAACGCTACACCGAACACGGCCGCCTGATACAACCCTTCAGTGAAGCCGTTAACGCTGGTAAATATTGCTTCGCCTAGCCTTCGGATCGCCCCGCAACGGATGCTATGGGTAAATTTGCAGAATGGCTGACCGCCAACGGAGCCACTGAATTAAGTGATTTCACGGACCAGAACCGCGCAAATTGATCTGCATCAATATTTGGACCGCAAACGAGAGTTATGGCGAACGGAAGCAGTTTGGATGAAGTCGCGGTGACAAAAGAAAAAGTTGGCCGAGTTGTCTGGCACGATCTTTTCACGCCTGATGTGGAAGCTTCCAGGTCATTTTACGAAAGCGTGGCAGGTTGGAGCTATATTGTCGAACACGCCACAGATTTCGCATGGGGCGGCGGCCATCGAGATTTTGTCCTCGCCACTCTCGATGGAGAGGCAGGGGCCGGGGTCGTTTCTCAAAATCAGGTGTCCTTTGAAGGCTGGATTCCTTATATTGAGGTCGAAGACGTAGATCAGGCTGCCAAGCTCGCCGCCCATCTCAAAGGATCGGTAGTGAAACCGCCCTTTGAAGTTCCAGGGGTTGGTCAGAACTGCCTCTTGCGTGATCCGCTTGGCGCGTTCTTCGGTATATCTGTTTCGCGTCACGACTATCCTGTCCCCGCTCGTCAGTTTACGCACGAACACTACCTATCTCGCGGCGGCGCATTCCCGGACAACTTCTACCACCAAATGTTCGGATGGAATCTCTCACCTGCTAGAAACGTACCTTCGTCACAGAGACTGATTAGTTTGAATAAGGACGTGTTGGCGATATGTGCAGCGGAACCTGCAGCTCCCAACAACAACGTTGCGTGGGCGCCGGGTGTTCGCGTCCAATTTCTCGAAAACGCGCTCAGCAAGATCAACTCAGGCTCAGGTTCCGTGCTTGCTCGTCATCAGAAAAATAAAAATACTTTTGAGAAGGGTCTGGTATGCGATGCAACTGGGGCATTGTGCTGTGTCGTCCAGAATTGATGCTCGGTCGCAAGGTTCGCAGTCTATTGTCTATAAAGGCATCCTCAAGTGGGTCAAAAATCTCAAATCCGATCTTGGTGCTAGCTTTCGCAATCGCAGCGAATACAGGAAAGCGTGCCGCTACCGTCGTGTAAGAGAACTATGCTTAAGGTTCGGGTTGAGGCGATCGCACTTGATAGTTGTTGGAATTGCACACATACAACATCCTGATGAGAGTCGGCGTGGATTGGGTTTGTGAAGTAGGGCCGGCTAATCGAGAAATTCGTCGATGGTCGAGGCGACATCAACCGCGGTTTTTACATCGGACATGCTGGTGTTCTCAAAGGCGCTGCCGCTTTCAACACCTGGCCTGAGCCTCTCATAAATGGATAGGATTTCCTCTTCCAGTTTGGTCGGCTTTTCTTCGGACCAGCTGGCCTTGGTTTTTGCGATGTCCGTTGCGAGTTTCATAAGATCAAGGCGCTGAGGCAGAGTTAGCATTGGTTGGTTCCGGGTCTGTTTGCGATGTCAGGACCAGCCTACGCACAGTGGTCGAACGGGCAGAGTGAGTCACCGTTAAATTCCTGACGGCCGGACCTCAGTCCAGCGCCCCGGTTGCGCGCAGCGCCTCAGTCATTTTCTGTGAGATGTCAGATGGCACATGCCAGATCGCGTAGAGCGTCTGGATAAAACGGTCAACATCGGGAATGTTGGTCTTCAGGGCCAACAGGGTTGAATCCAGGTCGGCGTCCGGTTCCGTGTAAGGGATGCACATAAGCTCAAGCACTTCAGAACCATTCCACATGCCACCACCGACTTTGCGCGCCGCTGAACGCGCGCCGCTGTAATCATCTTTCATGAAACAGATCAGGAACGTGCTTGCGTGGTACCAGCCGGGCGGGTTGGGGCTCAGCTCGATCGCGCGGGCGCTCAGTCTCGCGGCCTGTTCAAGATCGCCGCGCAACGCAAAGCAGGCCGCCAGATCGGCCAACATGTCTGGATAATTCGGATTGGCCCGCAATGCTTTAGCGGCCGCTTCTTCAAAGCTTTCGAACTCTCCACGATGAAAATGGGTCAAAAACAACGCGTGCTGGCCGGTTGCGTTCAGCGGATCCAGAGCGACCGACCGCTGTGCGGCCTCCAGCGCGCGATCAAAGGGCGGGGGGGACTTGCGAAAATTGAACCCGCCGCGCAGTTCGTCGCCGTAGACAATCGCGAGCATCCCCCAGGCGCCGGCATATTCGGGATCAATCTCAACGGCGCGCTCCAGCAGGTCGCGGACCTTCTTGTGTTTTTTAACCGTGGGTTCACGCCAGTATTCGGTGGCCAGCAACCTGCACTGATAGGCATCCAGCGTGTGCGTCTGTGCCCTGCGCTGCACTGCACCTGTTCGATGGATCACTCCGTGGGGTTCCGCGATTTCCGTGGCGATCCGGGCGGCGATATCGTCCTGAATTTCAAATAGGCTGTCCGCGCTCAGGTCGCGGTCATAAGTGTCCGCGGAAACCTGTTGGCCGGTTTCCGCGTCAATAAGCTGGGCGGTGACGCGCAGCTTGTTGTCCCAATGTCGCACGCTGCCTTCGACCAGATATTGGACGTCGAGTTCGCTTCCGACCGCGCGCGGATCGCGGCCGCGGCCGCGAAAGCGAAAGGTGACGTGCCGGGACAGCACGCTCACCTCGCGAAACCGGGCGATGGCCGAGATGATTTCCTCGGTAAACCCATCGGCCAGATATTCCTGCGACGGGTCTCCGCTCAAGTTGTCAAAGGGCATCACGGCCACCGCGACCCGTCCGGTTGCCGCCGGGGGCGTTTCGGCATCGGTCCGGCGTTCGGGGTCAAACGCGATCTCAAAAACCGGGGCGTAGGACCCCTTGGGAATATGTATTCGAACCGGGTCCTCGCGCCCTTCCTGAGCGTAATAGAGATCCAGCCGGCTGCGCATTTTATTGGCCTGAACCCGAACGATCGTGTCGATGGTGGGGTCGAAATCCTCGGGCTTGTCGAAAACGTCAATGCCGATTGCATAGCCTTTCAGCGTCTCGGACCGACCCGCTAGCGCTTCGCCGACAATATGCGACAGAAAGCGGTTCAGGCGCGTGGTATCCGCGAAATGCGGACTGACGAGGACGCGCTTCAACTGTTCCTGAATAGCGCTTGGATCGATGGCAGAGCTTACTTCGGCAAGCATGTTTCCCTCCGTCGCTCAACTTTGTCCGATGACGAGCAGCGCCACAAGACAGCGCGACGGTTTAACCGTGACTCACTCGGATGCGGGCCGTGGATCTGCGAGGGTCTGGGCCATGGCGCTCAAAAGAGCCCAGCAAACATATGACCCATGAAAGGACTGAACCATGACAACATTTTCCGAATTCGTACAGAAAGCCAAAGACGACTATACCCGTGTCGAGGACGAGCTGAAATCGTTCGAACAGAAGGTCAAGGACGCGGGCGACGCGACCGACAAGTGGACCCAGGAGCAGGTGACAAAGCTGCAATCCGATCTGCAGGAAGCAAAAGACAAGGTCACTGACCTTGCCGATCGCATCCAGAAAGAAGGCGAAGACGCTGTGACGGACGCGCATGATCAGGCGAAGAACCATTGGGAAGCCTTGCACGCCGCCGTTGCCGCCTATCGCGATCATCTCGACAAGTCGGTCGCCTGACCCTGATCCTGGAGGTCGACATGACTGATTCAGTTAATGAAACCGTGCCGAAACCCGCGCTCATGGAAGAGGTCGCCGGTTGGCAGCCTCGACCGGTCTGGCTGATTGTGCTCGGCGTCGCCATGCTCTGTGTAGGGCTGTGCGCCGTAGCCTTCCCGCTGATGTCCACGCTCGCTGTCGAAGCCTTTGTCGGCGTGGCCCTGCTGGGCGGCGGCATCGTCACAGCGATTCAGGCATTTGCGGAAAAGGCGTGGAAAGGGTTCTTCTGGCTGTTGGCCATCGGTGTTCTGAACGCGCTTGCGGGGCTTGTTCTGTTGCTTGATCCGTTCGGCGGCGTTCTGGCACTGACCCTTGCGCTTGGCGCGGTTTTTCTGGCCGAAGGTGTGTTGCGGATCGTAATTGCCATTCGGTCGCGTCAGGAGCGGCCCATGGCGCTGATGATTGCGTCCGGCGCGATGGCCATCCTGCTTGGCGGCCTGATCCTGACCGGTATCGTCAATGGCTCGTCCCTTGTTCTGCTGGGGGTTCTTGCCGGCCTGAACCTGATTTTCGCCGGTGTGTCCCTGATGTCTTTGGGGCTGTCGCAGCGGTCCTCGGCGCATGGGGGTCCACAAGCTTAAGCGTGTCCTGGCAGACCCGGAATGGCAGGGGCATCTGATGCTCCTGCTTTCCGTTTTCACAGCGCCGCTATTTTCCTTGCCAGGTGCTTGCTGCCCGAGTGTCTTCAAACAGCCAGACCATGCGGTCCAGAAACCACAGTTTGCTACCCATAGTCAGCAGCAGCCCCAAGAGCGTTGGCCAGATTTGCAGTTGCCAAAGACCCCAGACCAAGGGGCCGATACCAACCGCACTACCAGCGGCCAGAATAAGAGGCACCCAGCGATGCCTTGCAGGGATTGGCGATTTCGCCCGCGCAAGCCAAATCCGTTCCCCAAGCACTCCCTTTGACATCCAGTTATCCGCGTTGCCCGTTTTGCTGAAGGCGCGCGGGTTCCACCATGTCCAGAAGACAACAATCCCGATTGGAACAAGGCACCACCAGCCCAGCCAAACCCGGCTCCAAAAGGCAAGAACGAACAGGGGAGGGATGCTCAGGCGGCTCCAGCCGCTCCACGGGTTTGTGTGCCGGTCCCAGACGTCGTCGGACATCGTCATGAGCTGTTCCAGAATGCTGCGATCGGTCATCGAACCCTCTTCCGAAGCTGGATCGCAATTATGGCCGTTTCTGTCTGTGTCGGCCAGAGCGGCAGGCAATGCGCGCCGCCCTAACCAGGGGCGTCAAAGACCCGAGATATCCACATACACTCGGTATTCCGCGATCCTATCCTCGCGAAAGTTGAACCTTGCAGCAAAGCGCACGTCGTGTGTGCTTTGATCCTTGCGCGTATAGTGTACGGTGCCGTCGCAGAACGCGGTATCGCCGCTGGACCAGATGCCGGTGATGGTATGTTGCATACCCTGGATCGTGGCAAAGAAATCCGCGTTCGCGGCTTGCACGGCTATGCACCCGTCAATCTGTTCAAAATTGCCAAGCTGGAATTGCACGTCTTCGGTGACATGCTCAACAACGCCCGCTTCGTCGAGCGCGTCAACCGCGGTATAAAGGGACGCGATCCGGGGCGCGTGGGCCGCTGTGGTGGGGGCAGTGATTTGCATGTTTTGGTTTCCTTTTCTGTTTGAAAGTTATCGGTGGGTCTAAGTCTGGTTGGCCTGTGACCCTCGATGCAGGACCGTTGGGAGTTTCAGGTGACCGTTGGTGACGGCTAGCCCAAGGAACAGGATTGCGAGGGACCCCAGCAGCCCAAGGCCAAGAGGTTCCCGAAAGACAATTGCCCCGATTGCGATGCCGGAAAGCGTGGCAAAATAGCCGACCTGGGCGAACCCAACGCCATCCGTGCGCCGCTGTACTTCGAAGGTCAGCGCATAGCTGAGCGCAGTGATGGATCCGATGCCGAAGATTGCGCCAAGCAGGGCAGGGGGCACCGAGACGTCGCTGATTGTGGTGCCGCGTCCCAGTATTAGGGCGGAAATCAGCAACAGCTGTGACAGAAGCGTTCCGGTCGCCAGCCCCAACGGATCGCCGCCGGGCGGGTAGGCATAGCTGCGAAAGACGTTGCCGCAGGCCAGAAACAAGGGCCCCAAAAGCGACAGGGCAATCCACGCCGGCTCGACTCCCGACAGGTCAAACCCACCCATGGTGGCAAGGCTGACCCCGGCAAGGCCGATCAGAATACCAACCAGGCGGTGCAACGGCAGCATCCTGCGCGCGATCAGTGCCGTTATCGCAAAGGTAAACAGCGGTGACAGCGTGACGAGGGCGGAATAGAACCCAAGGCTCACATGCTCCAGCACCAGAAACCCGATCACAGCGGGGCCGCTGACACCGAAAACTCCGGCGCCGACATAATAGGGAATGTGCCGCGCGTTGAGCGCCACGCGCTTCTGCGACAGCAAACACAACGCCAACAGCGCGATGCTGGCCAGCAAAACCTGCCAGAACAAAGCGGTCAGAGCTGATATTCCTGCCATCGAGACGAATTTGGACAAAGTGAAACTGACCCCCACCAGGACACCGATGGCCAAGATCAGCGCGGATACAGGGGATCTTCTGACAATATCAGGCATCACGCGGCCCCCATTTCCGGCACATCGGTTAAGCGCAGAGAAGCCGGGCCGATCGGGATAATTCCGCTGGGGTTGATGTGCCGATGGCTGAGGAAGTAGTGCTGACGGATATGGGCCATGTCCACAGTGTCAGCCACGCCCGGCAACCGCATGATGTCGGCCAGATAGCGGGACAGGGCAACATAGTCGCTGATGCGTTTGTAGTCGGTCTTGAAGTGGGTCACATGGACCGGGTCAAACCGCAGAAGTGTCGGAAACAGCTTCAGGTCAACCTCTGTCAGCACGTCTCCGGCTAGGAACCGGCGTTGGCCAAGCGTTTCTTCAATCGCGTCGAGGCAGGCAAAGAGCGCCGTTACGGCCTCGCCATACGCGATCTGGCTGGTTGCAAACCCGGCGCGATAGACGCCTTCGCGGATCGGTGACTGAATTTGTTCGGCGATCCGGTCGATTTCGTCGCAAAGATGGGACGGGCGAAGATCGGGTCCCGCAGCATCGAGAAATTCCGTCTGAAGCATGCGCATGATCTCGGCCGATTCGGTGCTGACGATCCGGCCCGTAACCTTGTCCAGTAGCACAGGCACGCTGATCGGACCCGTGTAATCCGGCTTGGCGTGCTGATAGACTTCGTAAAGGAAGCGGGTGCGTTCTACACCGCTTTGATCGTTGAACAGCGTCTGGTCGATGACCCAGCCGTTTTCCGACATGACCGGGTCCATCCATGTGATGCTGAACGCATTGCGTAAGCCTTTCAAAGTTAGAATCAGATCGATGCCATGACACCAGGGGCAGGCTTTGGACAGGTAAAGGTGGTACCGGCAGGGCGTGTTCGGAAACGCGGCGCCCGGTTGCACGCTGATGTGGCTCGTGAATGGGCTTTGCAGGCGGTGAAAACGACCGTCCGAGGCGAGCGGTCTGTCACGCAGAACTCCGTTGATAAGCATCATGGGCATGGCAGCCTCCGGCGTTAACAGGACATGCAGATACCTATTAGGCTTTCTATTTGATGATAATCGTGTGAATTTGAAACTTATAGGTGAGAAAAATTCGCCCAAAGGATCGCAAAACATGACTGAAATTAGCGCTATCCCCGTTTTTGTTGCTGTGGCGGACCATGGCGGGTTCGCAGCCGCCGCCCGGCATCTGGGTCTTACAAAATCAGCGGTCAGCAAGCGGATCGGCGTGCTGGAGGCCCATCTGGGAACGCAGCTCTTTCATCGGTCGACGCGGTCCATTTCCCTTACCGAGGCGGGCGAAATCTATCTGGCCCACGCGGCGCAGGCGCTTGACGCAGCGCAGGACGCCGAAGACGCAGTTGCGGCGTTGCAGGGGCAACCGGTTGGATTACTAAGGCTCAGTACACCCATGTCCTTTGGACAACTGCATGTTGCGCCTATGATTGCTGCATTCCTCAGGCAATATCCGGGGATCAGAATTGACCTGACGATGGATGACAAATTTGTCGATCTCGTCGAAGGGGGCATCGACGTGGCTTTACGCGCCGGAACGTTGCCGAACTCGGCCCTGATCGCACGCAAACTCGCCCCGATCCACAGCGTGATTGTCGCTGCGCCGGATTATCTTGCGCAGTCCGGAACGCCAGAGATACCCGAGGATCTTCTGTCACACACCTGCCTTCACTACGCCTATTCGCGCGACGCTTCGGAATGGCGCTTAGCCGGTCCCGCGGGCGACGTGCGCGTTCAGACATCCGGTGTTCTGCGCGTAAACAATAGTGAGGCCCTGTGCACCGCGCTGCTTGACGGGCTTGGCATAGGTCGCCTGCCGACCTTTATCGCCGGAGCCCACCTGTCTAGTGGCCGTCTGGTCAGGGTGCTGCCCGACTATCGTCTGCCTGAACAGGCGTTGTACGCCGTCTTTCCTGAACGAAAGCACATGCCAGCGAAAGTTCGCGCGTTTTTGGATTTCGTCGTGGAACGCATCGGGCACGACGCACCCTATTGGGATTTGGATGCAGGTCCGCTTTAGGGACAAGGGCCGATGATACTCTAACATTAAACCTGGACCGACCAAGAACACCCAAAGTGCGGGGCAGTCCGGCAATGTCTTCTTCGGGGAATGCTGTAGTGCAGAGTCGGATATTCTTGAACGGCTGGATTGGGCCGTACTTGCATCGCATAGCGACCCCGATCGCGAACGTACTGCACCGCATCCGAGTTCAGCCTCGAGCCCTTTCCACCATTTGGTTGACGAGTAATCTCGCAGACGATAGCCAGTGTTCTATGGTAAACACTACGATCATCGCAATGACTTGGTGGCTGGCCTCCTGACAGGGTGGCCCGATGACCAAACGTATTCCGAGGCCGCCGCATGGGCGGCCTTTTGTTTTCCGAGCTTCCCGATGCGCCGTATCCCGTTTCATGAGAAGACACAAATGAACAGACCAACCATTCTGACAGGTGACCGCACCACGGGACCGCTTCACATCGGGCACTATGCAGGCTCGCTTGCAAACCGGCTGCGCTATCAGGACAGCCATGAACATTTCCTGCTGCTGGCGGATACCCAAGCCCTGACCGACAACGCCCATGACCCGGAGAAGGTGCGGCGCAGCGTGATGGAGGTCGCGCTGGACTATTTGGCCGTGGGCATTGATCCCTGTCGCACCACCATCTGCCTGCAATCGCATCTTCCGGCGTTGGCCGAGTTGTCGATGCTCTACCTGAACTTCGTCACGGTCGCGCGGCTGGAACGGAACCCGACGATCAAGGACGAAATTCGCGTGCGCGGGTTCGGACGGGATATTCCCGCCGGATTTCTGTGTTATCCGGCGGCACAGGCGGCGGACATCACAGCCTTCAAGGCGACGGTCGTGCCGGTCGGCGAGGATCAGGCCCCGCTGATCGAACAAACGAATGAGATCGTGCGGCGCATCAACGCAACCTCAGGCCGCGCCGTGTTGCCCGAGGCGCGGGCGATCATCCCCAGGGCGGGCCGGTTGCCCGGTATCGACGGCAAGACCAAGATGTCGAAATCCGGTGGCAACGCCATTGCGCTGTCCGCGTCGTCCGAGGAGATCCGAAATGCTGTCAAGGCGATGTTCACCGATCCGAACCACCTGCGTCTCGAAGACCCGGGCTGCATCGAGGGCAATGTCGTCTTTACCTATCTCGACGCCTTCGATCAGGACCAGGACGGGCTTGCCGAGCTCAAGGCTCAGTATCAGAGAGGCGGGCTTGGCGATAGCAAAATCAAGGCGCGTCTGGAAGCTATCCTTCAGGAGCTCATCGCCCCAATTCGCGAGCGTAGGGCACAGCTCTCCGAGGACCGGGGATACGTCCTTGAGGTAATCAAAGAGGGCACGGAACGGGCGCGAGAGCGCACCGAGGCGACAAGGCGCGATGTGGTTAGTGCCTTGGGTCTGTTCCAGTTGTGGGTAACCTGAGGCGGGCGAACCGGATGAAGGTCCGTTTCGCCCGTGCTCCCGACCTTCGCCCTTCATCAATTCATGCAAATTCAGCGAATGGCGGTTCTAGCGGGTCGCACTGCAGAGGAGTGGATCTTCGGAAAATGACTGGAATGGGCCTGGACCTGTCCCGTTTTTGTGCCGCCCCAAGTGCTCGTTTAAGCCACTTTCCTTTCGAATGCGACAGGGCTTTTCCAGCCCAATGCTGAG
>NZ_JBQFZK010000022.1:0-48575 GCF_056542185.1 Ruegeria sp. AE4
ACCTGCCGTAACTTCGAGACAATCTCTTCGGGCTTCGGTCGCTTGTTTGCCATTCGTGGTCCTCCGTTTCCTAAACATAGCGGTGGACCAGCTCAGTTGGGGAGGCTCAAGGGACCTTGTTGCAGTCGACTTACTTCACTGCGCGCACAGAAGGAAATCAGTGATTTTGACGCCTTCATTCAAGAATGGGCGTAGAAACGCCCGAGTACCTGTTGTGTTGATATACGTTTCGCCCAAGCGCCAGGAATTCTGCACTTAGCGTTCCTTCAAATGTGCCCCGTGCGAAGACCAACGGTGAATAATCGCAACCCGTGTGTTGAGGTCGCCAAATCAACTCTCGGACCGCATTCAGCTATGATATCTGTTCGATCACGACAGGAAACTGTGCCTCAGGTAGAACAGCACAGCATTTTAACCGCCGTTTTGGGGACGTTGCGGCCCCTCAAAGAGCCTACCGTGAAACCAGTTCGAATCCCATTTGTCCGAACCATTTTTCATTTCCACATGCCAGTCATTCATCAAGAGATTGCAACTTATCCATCTGCACTATTCGTTCGCAACTGCCTGAACATGGGCTGCGAAAGCAGGATTGAACATCAGTGCCTTGCACCTGTCGAAGCGACCCGTAGCATAGGCCCAGAAATCTTCGGCCGGGTTATCATCGGCATGTTGGATCAAGCCCCAGAGTGTCCACAGAAGATCGCACATCGCCTTGTAGATCACCATTCGCCCGAATTGAGCCGCTGTTGGTGCCGCGCCAAAATAGGACGTCAGCATCTCGATTTCCTGCTTCTCGGTCAGCCCGGCTTCGACTGATAAATCGCCGAGGTCCCAAAGAGCATCATTCATCCCGGAATATTCGAAATCCACGATCCACATACGGTCACCGTTGTCGAGAAAGTTCTCGCAAAGCGGATCGCAATGGCTGGGAACCAGCGCGCCCGGCTTGTCTTGCAGCAGCTGTTTGATCGGCGCCGCTTCGGCGACGATTTCAGTATAGCCTTCGGGCAGGGAAATATCCTTTGTTGCCAGGACTTTCAGATATTCATCGATCATCGAAAAGAGTTCGAACCGGAACTCGAAAGGGCGGGGTGACTCGTGTAGTTGCCGCAGGGCATGGCCGGCACGCGCAGCCGCTCCGGTGCGCGTTGCGAAAAGCTCGGGTGTCATGGTGACGATATCGTCAATGCAGTCACTGATCATCACACCGGTATCTGCATCCGCCCAAAGCACAGCGGGACCGATACCAGCTTCGGCTGCGACCCTGGCATTGTGAATCTCAACGCCACGATCGATATAATCCGCGGTTCCGTCTCCGGGGATGCGAACGATCATGGTGTGTCCGCAGGTTTCCACTCTGTAGACCAGGTTGGTCAACCCACCCAGCCGCTTGATTTCGCTGTTTTGTGCTGAGGTGTCCTCAAAGCCTTTCAGGTTGCGAAGTTCACTCAGGACACGGTCAGTGTTTCCGTCAGTCATTTTCTGCCCTCCCCCTCAGGCTTTTAGCCGTTCATTGGCCGGGTCGAACAGAGGCCCGTCCACCCGGCAGATTTGTTTGCGGTCACCGAACAGTTCGAGTTCGAATTCCGTCTGGTCCGTCATCGCCACCGGAAGATAGCCGTAGATGATCGTTTTCCCGACGTGGTACCCATAACCACCGCTGCTGGCGCGCGAAACGGTTACGCCATTGTGCAGGATGGTTTCTCCCCCGGTCATCGGCAGTTTTTCTTCGGTCACGAAGGTACAGAGTATCTGTGCCGTGCCATTGGATTTCTGGTCCTCCAGCACATCGCGCCCTAGGAAACTTTCCTTCGATTTCAGGTGGACGCGAGAGCCCAGGCCCGCTTCTACAGGTGTATAGTCCGGGGTGATGTCGGTGCTCCAGTAAAGATACCCCTTTTCCAGGCGCAGCGAGTCAATGGCCCGGTAGCCGATATCGCGGATGCCATGGGCGTGCCCGGCCTTCCAAAGCTGATCATAGACATGAAGTGCAAATTCGGTTGGGATGTGCAGTTCCCAGCCCAACTCGCCGGTATAGCCTATGCGCACCGCACGCACTCTTGCTGCTCCGACTGTAATGTCGCGCGCTGTTGCAAAGGGAAACGCAGCGTTTGAGATATCCTCTTCGGTTACCGTCTGCAGGACGTCGCGCGCTTTTGGCCCGCACATGTTGATCACCGCGCGGGAAGAGGTAACCTCGATTAAATGTGCTGATCCGTCTTCCGGCAGATGACGTCGGATCCAGTCGGAATCGTGAACCCCGAATCCAGCGCCGGTCACGATATAGAAATGGTCGCGCCCCAGGCGGGTGATGGTGACATCCGCCTCGACGCCGCCTTTGTCGTTACAAAGTTGGGTATAGATTACGCTGCCATCCGGCTTGTCCATGTTTGAGACCGCCAGGTGTTGCAACACATCCAACGCGCCAGAGCCGATCAGCTCGAACTTGGAAAAGCTCGACTGGTCGATCAGAACGACACTTTCGCGGGCAGCGCGGTGTTCTTCGGCCGCGAAGACATGCCAACCGGGATTGAGGAAATCGAGTTGATCCACTGGGGCGACCCCAGCTGGGGCAAACCACAAAGGCCGTTCCCACCCGTTCTTCGATCCATAAACCGCCCCGTGTTCTTTCAATCGGTTATATAGTGGAGACAAGCGCAAATTACGTGCGGTCTCGGCCTCCTGGCCCGGATAGCGCATCTTGTAGTGATGTGCGTAATGTTCGACGGCTCGGGGATACATAAAGGCCTTGGTCGCATGATGTGGGCTGAACCGCCGCACGTCCAATGGCCAAAGATCCAGGCTTGGGCGCCCGTTCAGAATCCATTCGGCGATCATTTCCCCCGCGCCCCCGCCAGCCGCAATGCCGTAGAGGAACCCGGTCGAAAGCATCAGGTTCTTGATCTCAGGGGCCCAGCCCATGACAAAATCACCATCGGCGGAATAGGGGATCGGTCCATTGATGATTTGCCGGATTCCGACCTGGTTCACGACAGGGGTGACGACACCGGCAAGTTCAGCCAGCGGCGCGAAACGGTCAAGATTGTCAGGCAGCAACTGGCGCACAAACTCTCCGGGAATACCCTGTTCTCCAAATGGCAATGTGTCGTCTTCGTAACCTCCGATGACCAGACGCCCGCCAGCATCGGGCTTGTAATAGACCAGACGCTCGGGGTCGCGCAGTGTGGGCAGGCCCTTGACCAATTCCGGCTCTGGCAACGGTTCTGTTACGACATATTGGTGCTCGACAGCGCAGGCTGGCACCACGACGCCCAGTTTTGCCGCCAGTTCACGGCTCCACATGCCCGAGGCCAGCACAACGGTTTCCGCCTCATAGTCGTCGTTGGTTGTCATCACTTTGGTTATGCGACCATTGCGGATTTCGAAATCCTCAACCTTCACCCCCTGCCTGATTTGTGCGCCGTGGTTACGCGCACCGGCTGCAATCGCCAGACACAGGCCAGCGGGGTCGACATGACCGTCCGAGGGAATAAAGGCGGCCCCCTCTAACCCGTCGGCATCGATATAGGGAAACAGGGCCGTCGCTTCGGCTGGTGAGATGATTTCCATCTCCAGGTCAAAACTGCGTGCCATCGTCGCCAGACGTTTTGCCTCCAGTAACCGTTCCTTGGTTGCCGCCAGCCGCAAGCTGCCGACTTTCTTCCAGTCGAATTCCATACCGGTCTCGTCAGCCAGCCGGTCGTAGAGCGCGACTGACCGTTTCAGCATCCGGGTTGTATTGCGGGAAGATCGCAATTGCCCAACCAGCCCGGCGGCATGCCACGTTGCCCCCTCTGTCAGAGATGCCTTTTCCAGAAGGACGACATCCGTCTCACCTGCCTGGGCCAGATGATAAGCGATTGAGCATCCGATGATGCCGCCGCCAATAATAAGGTGTTTTGCAGAATGGGTTGTCATGGCCTCGCCCCTGTCGACAAATTGGGTGCCAGATCACCGTATCGGCCAATATAAATCAACAAAAATTAAACAAGAGTGTTGAAATCTGTTGATTTAAGGGGGTAGCTACAATTTATCCTGTTAAAGTCCAACATCCGAGTGACTGAATGTCAAAATACGAAAAGGACATCCTGAGCGCGGTTAACATGCATGGCCGAATCTCGGTCATGGACCTGGCGCAGAGGCTTAACGTTTCCGATCAGACAATTCGTCGAATTGTAAAGCCGTTGGTGGATGCGGGGCAAATCGACAAGGTTCACGGCGCGTTGATCAGCACCCAAAAGGTTCTGGATCCCCCTTTCATCGCGCGTATGACAACCAACCGCGCAGCGAAAGTCGCCATTGCCAAGTCAATATTGAACCTTGTGCCAGATAACGCGTCCATTGCTATCGATACGGGATCTACGTCGGGTTTTGTGGCCCAAGCCCTCAAGGCGCGCAGAGATCTTACCGTGGTGACGAATTCAGCGTTCATCGCAACAACTTTGGCCATGGGGAACGGCAACCGGGTCTTTATGGCAGGCACACAGCTTCGAAATCATGACGGGGCAGCGTTCGACCGCGCGGCCTTTGACGTTATTGCAAATATGTCGGTGGAGTACTCAATCCTGTCGGCGTCACGTGTGGATCCGAAACAGGGTTTTTTGGTGTTCGAACAATGCGAAGTCGATATTGCGGTCGCAATGAAGGCGATCAGCGAACGATGTTTCATGGCAGTGGACTCGACCAAGTTCCAGGCATCCGAACCCAAACCGGCCTTGCGTCTTCCGGCTCTTTCGGCAAGTGACTTCCTGATAACCGAGCGGAAGCCTGCGCCAAAATTTGAAGGCGTCATAGGTCGGGCAAAGACAGTAATCGCCGCAGATCAGTTTCAAGCTTTTGATGAGTGATTGGCCTTTGGGAACGGACGTTTTTTCCTATTGTTTACCACAAAGCTGTGTGGAGTGGCGGGATTGCGTCGCTTGCATAACGCGTGGGCCGCATCAATATTGTCGGCGACATCTGACATACTCCGGCACTCCAAAATGGCAACTGTCCTGATATCCGCTTCAACGAAATTCCGATATGTTCCGTCCAACGTAGGCTGACTTCCTTGGCCGTGAAATAAGCCAGCGACAGATCGACAGGGCGATCCTCGGCCATCGCCTTGATCGGGAACGCTGCCTGTTCTCGATTGTTCGATGACTTATGGTTGCCCGCACCGACACTGATCCTTCGCTACTGAAGTGGCCCGTCGTTGTGATTGGGAAAACGGAGGAAACACGATGGGAAACAAGTGACAGAACCTGCGACGCCAAGTCAGCGTCGCGCCTGAGTAACGTCGGGCTCAGAGGCCAGTGCAGTCACTCAACCATGCCTATCCGTTCGATCTGTTGCACTAACGTACCACAGCTGATCAGAGCCTGCCCCGTTGTCAGGATCATCTGGGGCAGGATCATCCATTCCAGCGTCCAGGCAACGCCGGAACGTTCCTGCTCATGCACCAGCGCCTGATGCATGCCCGACAGTTGGGTTGCGTTGAAACGAGCAAGTGCGACCAGCAGTTCCGCGCGGACCGGGTTGCGCTTGTGAGGCATCGCCGAAGATCCGCCGCCACCTGCCAGCGAAACCTCGTCCACCCCCTGCTGGGCCATGAGCGACACGTCCTGACCGATCTTTCCCAGCGATCCGGTTATCAATGAAAGCCATGAGGCAAACTCTGCAAGATTGTCCCGGCGGGTATGCCAGTTTGCATCGCAGCTGGCCAGGCCAAGCCTGTCGGCCATATGATCTGCGATTGTCTGTCCGGATCCGAGCATCCCAACGCGGTCGCCAACGGCGCCGCCAAGTTGCAGCACAAGCAATTTGGGCTGCAATTCGGTCAGGCGTTTCTGGTGATCGGCCAAGGGCAACCGCCAGTTTTGTAGGCGCGTGGCAACTGTAATCTGCAATGCCGCCTGCATTCGGGTTCGCCCCATCATCACGCATTCGCCATATGCCTGTTCCAGCGCCACAAGCGCATCTATCAGGTTTGAAAGGCGGGCCGAAAACACCTCCAGAATGTCCTTGATTGACATGACCAGAGCGGTGTCGACAACATCCTGCGACGTCATCCCCTTATGCAGCGCCACGTGGCAATGATCAGGCAATGCCGCTTTGAGCGACCGCACCAGCGCGGGCACCACCACGCCATCCAATGCCGTCCCGTCGCGCAGCGCCTGCATGTCGGGACGGTGTTGTCGGATAAGTTTTGCCGCGGTATCCACCACCTCTGCTGGTACGGTGCCGACCGCCGCCAAAGCCTCTGAATATGCGGCCTCGACGGCCAGCATGTGTCGCAGCTGAGCCTCTGCACCCAGCAACTCTGAGGTCTGTGGGTCCTCAAACAGCCCGCTGAGCCAGGGATGAGTGGAAAGCTGTTCCATCCTATTTGTGGCCTTTGAACTGAAGAGGGCGGATATCAATCGTCATGGCGCCAATTCTCCTTGCGCTCAAAGAGCCAAAATTTCGCGGGCCTGTTGCCATGTTGCGACCGGACGTTCGTGCTTTGCACATAGCTCGGTCACGCGATTGACCAGCGCAGCATTCGAAGGCGCAAGTGTAATCCGGTCCAGCCGGACATTGTCTTCCAGACCTGTTCGCGTGTGCCCACCCGCAGCAATGGCCCATTCATTTACCACAATCTGGTTTGGACCGATCCCGGCAGCACACCATTCAGCATCCGGTGCGCGATCCTGCATGGACTTCACGTAAAAGTCGAATACGGCCCTGTCGACCGGCATCGCGTTTTTGACACCCATGACAAACTGAACATACAGCTTGCCATAAAGCTTGCCTTCCTTGTGCAATCTGATCGCTTGCAGGATGTGGGACAGGTCAAACGCCTCGATCTCGGGTGTGACTTCGTATTTTCGCATCTCGGCTGACAGCCAGTCCACCAGATCGGGTGGATTTTCATAAACCCGGGTGGGAAAGTTGTTCGATCCAACCGACAGCGACGCCATGTCAGGTGACAGGGGCAGCATTCCGCCCCTTGCCTGACCGGCGCCTGACCGCCCACCGGTAGAGAACTGGATAATCATTCCGGGGCAGTGTTTTTGCAAACCCTCTTTGAGGAGGGCGAATTTCTCGGGGTCGCTGCTGGGCGTCTGATCATCGTTGCGAACATGGGCGTGGACGATGCTGGCCCCGGCCTCGAACGCCTCTTGCGTGCTTTCGACCTGTTCCGCAACCGAGATCGGCACCGCGGGGTTGTTCTTTTTGGTGGGCAGGGAACCGGTGATAGCCACGCAGATAATGCAGGGTTTGGTCATGGTGACTTCCTGAAATGAGTGCCGCCTTGGCAAGGCAGCACCAAGTAATCAGATATCAAAAAAGACGGTCTCATCTTCGCCTTGTATCTTGATATCGAAGCGATAGACAACTTGACCGTCCCGATTGGTGCGTTTGGCCAGCAGCGTTGCGCGGCGGCGTTCCCATTCGATGAGATTAAGGACCGGGTCCTTGCTATTGGCCTCTTCCTCGTCCTCGAAATAGATACGCGTATTCAGGCCGACATTGATGCCCCGGGCAACAATCCAAAGGTTGATATGAGGGGCCTGCTGGCCCACGTTTCGTCCCGGTGTCGGACCGGGTTTGACTGTGTCGAACGCCCATTCGCCGGTTTCAAAGTTGGTGATGACGCGTCCCCAGCCGCGAAAGCCGTCTTCGACATCGCCGCCGCCCTCAGGATGGGCATAGACGCCCTTGGCATTTGCTTGCCAAGCCTCAAGCAGAACATCCTTGATGGGAGATCCTGCCCCGTCCACGACCAGTCCTTCGACCCGAATACGCTCACCCTCGGCATTTGGTCCGGCTATGTCCCAGCCCAATTCCTGCCTGTAGATTTCAAATCCGGCAGCCCCGGGCGCCAGACCGATATGGACGTAAGGCCCGGCTGTTTGCGAGGGGGTTTCCTTCAGATAATTCAGCTGTTGCATCTTCAGTTCCCCTCCAGACGGTTTTCAAACAGGGTCGAGCGCCGACCGCGCAAGACCACGTCAAATTTATAGGCGATGGTATCCAGAGGGATCGTTGAATTCATATCGAGCCGCGAAATCAGGCGGCTGATCGCATCGGCGTCAGGAATAGTTTTCACGATCGGGCACCTGTCGATCAACGGGTCACCTTCGAAATAGCATTGTGTGATCAGGCGCTGTGCGAAACCTGTTCCGAATATCGACATGTGGATATGGGCGGGACGCCAGCTGTTCACCCAATTGCGCCAGGGGTAGGCACCGGGTTTCACGGTGCGAAAGAAATAATAACCGTTTTCATCTGTCAGGGTGCGGCCGCAACCACCGAAATTGGGATCGATCGGTGCCAGATAGGTATCTTTCTTGTGTCGATAGCGCCCACCTGCATTCGCCTGCCAGATTTCCACCAACGTGTTTGGCAGCGGACGTCCGTTTTCATCCAGCACCCTGCCGTGCAGAATGATACGCTCGCCAATCGGGCTTTCGCCGGGTTGCGCATAGTTCGAGATCAGGTCGTTATCCAGAGGATCAACATCGTTGTGGCCAAAAACCGGGCCGGTGACCTCACTGATCGAGTTTTGCAGCGAGATCAGCGAATATTGCGGTGAACGGGTCACGCTGGTCTTGTAGTCGGGTGTCAGCGCAGGTGGGTGCCACTCGCGGTCACGCTGGTAGAATTCACCTTGTTTCAACATTGTCGGATCACACTTCCTTTTTGTCTGACTGGGGTTCCTACGCGTTTCCCATTCAGTCCTGTTCCATTTCATCATAGGTCTGTTTTGCCAGTTTGAGGGCCTGATTGGCGCGTGGCACGCCCGCGTAAATTGCGACGTGCTGAAACGCTTCAAGTACATCCTGCTTGCTGGCGCCGGTACGGGCTGTGGCGCGGATGTGCATCGGGATTTCTTCGAAATTGCCCAACGCAGCCAGCAAAGCCAGCGTCAGCATGGATCTCTCACGGTCGCTGATCCCGTCCGAGGCCCAGACGGTGCCCCACGCGCCTTCGGTGATAAGCGTCTGAAATGGACCGTCCAAATCAGACTTGGCGTCTTCGGCGCGATCCACATGGGCATCGCCCAGAATTCTGCGCCGCACTCGCATACCGGACTCGTATTTGTCACTCATTGCGGTTCTCCATCAGGAAGGCGGACAAGTCTTCAGCATAGGTAGCGGGGGCTTCCACACATGGCAGGTGCCCGGTGTTGGGTATTTCGGCATAGCGCGCCCCGGGGATCATAGCACAGGTCTGCCGGACCAGTTCGGACGGGCAGGCGCGGTCATCTGATCCGGCAATGGCCAGAACCGGCAATCGCAGCACCCGGGTCATGGGTTCAAGATCCGCATCTGCAATCGCGTTGCAGCATCCCAGGTACCCAGAAACAGGTGTACGTACCAGCATGTTGCGCCAAAGCAGCACGTTATCGGTTGCCCTGAAACCCGCCGCAAACCAACGGTCCAGAATTGCGTCTGCGACAGGCTCGATGCCGGATGACCGGATCGCGCCCATCCGGTCACGCCACATCTGCGCCGTCCCCATTTTCGTGGCGGTGTTAGACAGAACAAGGGCGCGGATCTGGTCCGGTCTGCGCGAAGCCAGCGCCTGACCGATCATGCCGCCAATAGACAGGCCGACAAACACCGTGTCGCGAACCCCGATATGGTCAAGCAAAGCCTCGGCGTCATCCGCCAGCCCAGCCATGCTGTAAAGCGCCTGAGGGCATTCCGACAGGCCGTGACCACGCAGATCGAACCGGATCAGGCGCAGCCCCTTGGGCAGCAACGGCAAAACCTTGTCCCAAAGGCGCAGGTCAGTTCCCAGCGAGTTGGCAAACACCACAGGCGTGCCATCTGGATCGCCATCCTCACGCCAATGCAGGTGAATGTTATCCAGCGCCGCAATCTGCATCAGTAGGGCAGCCCGACGTAGTTTTGTGCAAACACCGATTGGGCCTCTTTGTTTTCGCACAGGAAATCAATGTCAGCCTTCTGCATTTTCAGGTCAAAGCCGTTCTGTTCCGGAAAACGGTGCAACAGATTGGTCGTGGACCAGCTGAACCGCTCGGCCTTCCAGATCCGGGCCAGCGCTTTTTCGGAATAGCGGTCGATGCCTTCGCTGTCGCGGTCTTCATAGAATTGCAGCAGTGCGTTGTGCAGATAGTGGATGTCGCTTGCCGCCGTGTTAAGCCCCTTGGCCCCTGTGGGGGGCACGATATGCGCGGCATCCCCACACAGGAACAAACGGCCCCAGCGCATTGGTTCGGTCACGAAAGACCGCAGCGCCGCAATTGATTTTTCGACCGATGGCCCGGTAATCAGTGTCTCAGCATATTGCGCGGGGATCCTGCGTTTCAGCTCCTGCCAGAAGGCTTGATCAGTCCAGTCATCGGCACTGTCAGACAGCGAGCATTGAATGTAGTATCGGCTGAGGTTCTCATTGCGCATGGAACAAAGCGCAAAACCGCGTTCCGATCCGGCATATATCAGTTCGTTATGGACCGGGGGTGTTTCGGACAAAACGCCCAGCCAGCCAAACGGATAGACCTTTTCATATTCCCGGCGCACGGTCAGCGGGATGGTTTGACGCGACACCCCATGAAATCCGTCGCAACCGGCGACAAAATCGCAATCAATCCGGTGTCCGGTCCCATCCGCTTGATACGTCACATAGGGTGCATCGCTGTCAGCCCCGTGAATCTGAACATCATCGGCGTTGAAAACGATCTTACCGCCCATTGCCTCGCGCGCATCATACAGGTCACGGGTTACTTCAGTTTGTCCGTAAACAACCACATGACTGCCTGTCAGCTTTTTAAAGTTGATGCCGAATTCGATATCGCCATACGAGATCACTGTGCCGTCATGGACAAAGCATTCCTTGTCCATCCGCTCTGCCACACCGGCTTCGCGCATCAGTTCCACAAAACCGGTTTCCAGAATACCAGCGCGAATGCGGCCCAGAACATATTCCCTGGTTTTGCGCTCTAATACGATGGTGTCTATGCCCTTGCGGTGCAACAACTGGCTGAGCAAAAGACCTGAGGGTCCACCGCCGATGATCGCGACCTGAACGCGCATGTTGGCTCTCCTGATTTCGCGTATCTAATAATTGAACGCCATATCTCGATATGTAAAATGAGTTCTGCTTGGACTTAGTTGCCGGAATTGGAAAGTAATGATAGATCGCCGCATCAAAGTTAGGCATATTCAATGTTTTATTGAGATATGTCGCGAGAAAAGCCTGAAAGTTGCGGCAGAGAAGCTGTTTCTCACGCAACCGGCGATATCCAAGACACTTAAGGAGCTTGAGGATATTCTGGGCACTGTGCTGTTGTCCCGTAACCGGTCCGGTGTTTCTCTGACGCGGCAGGGCGAAGTGTTTCTGCATTTTGCCGAAATGTCACTGGCCGCTTTGCAGCAAGGTTTTTCTGGTGTGGAACAGATCGAGGCGCGGGGCAGGGCCAGCCTTCGGGTCGGGGTGCTGCCTTCGGTTGCGGCCCGTTTGATGCCAGCCGTTGCTACCGAGTTTTCCGAACTTGCGGGCAATGCCCGACTGAGCGTTTTCGACGGTCCACATGGCCATTTGATGGAGCGTCTTCGACTGGGCGACCTAGAGCTTGTTATCGGGCGTTTGGGTCGCCCTGAAACCATGCAGGGCATTTCCTTTACCCAGCTTTACGAGGAGAAGGTCGTCTTTGTCGTGCGCGCGGATCACCCGCTGCTGAAAGCCCCCGATCTCAGGCGGATTACCGAGTGGCAAGTGCTTTACCCGCCTGAAGGATCGGCAATTCGGCCCTTGGTGGATCGCCTCATGATCGCGCACGGGATTGGTGAAATCGAAGATCGTCTGGAAACTGTCTCGGGTGCTTTCGGGCGGGTGTATACCCGGCAGACCGATGCGATCTGGATCATCTCGGCGGGGGTGGTCGCCAATGAAATCAGCGATGGCCACCTTGTGGCGCTGCCGTTTGATACGTCAATCACACGCGGGCCCGTCGGGCTGATGCGTCGGCCTGACCAGGTCCTGTCACCTCAGGCGCAGGTTTTCGGGTTGGCTTTGGACAATGCAATTGCGAGGTTGGGCTTGTCGCCTGATGGTGCGACCTCTGATAACTAAGGCTGGTCCATTCCGCCGGGTGGCGCTAGGACAGGAGCACAAGATGGATGACAAGGAACGCAGAATCCGTGAGGCGATTATCGAGAAATGCCTTTTTCTGAATTCCAGTGGTCTTAGCCAGGGCACATCCGGCAATATCTCGGCCCGATACGAGAACCGGATGCTGATCACACCTTCGGCGACGCCATATGACAAGCTGACCCCGGAGATGATCGTCTCAATGCCATTTGATGGAGAGTTTGGGACCTGGTATGGCCCGCTCAAACCTTCGACCGAATGGCGGTTTCACTTCGACATCCTCAAGACCCGCCCCGATATGGGCGCGGTGGTCCATGCACATCCGATCTATTGCACGGCGCTGGCGATTGCACACAAAGAAATCCCGGCAGCGCATTACATGGTCGCGGCCTTCGGCGGTCCCAATGTTCGCTGCGCACCCTATGCGCGCTTTGGAACGCCCGAGCTGTCGGAGCTGGCGATCGAAGCGCTGCAAGATCGAACCGCCTGTCTGCTTGGAAATCATGGGTCCATTGCCATGGGAGAGGACCTGGACAAGGCCATATGGCGCGCAGTCGAGCTGGAAACCATTGCCCGTCAATATTACCTTTCCCTGACCCTCGGTCCGGTGATCCTGACCGATGAACAGATTTCCGAAACGCTATCCGGTTTCGCTTCTTACGGCGTTCAGGACGACTACAAGGACGTCGCAGCAGGCACTGCGCACGAGCAAAATGCGTCTGAACAGAAGTGAGCGCCAGGATGGCCGCGCTGGGGGTCGGTATATTGGGCTCAAGTCCAGAACTTCGCGACGTGATCAGGAGGTTTTCGCCTGTCGGCGTTGGTGTCACGCATCTGGCCATTCGCGCGGATACGGCTGCCTATTGATTTATTGTCGCGCGTAAAGAAAATGTAAGGTCAAAGCAAAAGAGTTCCGCAAGCGGGTAGGTATGGTAAAAATAAGAAATATGGAGGAGTTCGCGGCCCTGAGCGGGATTTCTCGGCCAACGGTTTCCAAATATTTCCACGACCCGGAAAGCGTTCGTTCCTCTACGCGGGCGCGTATCGAAGAAGCATTGGAAAAGTTCGATTACCGTCCAAATATCTATGCGGTGAACCAGAACCGAAAGCTGACCAAGAATATCGGTATCGTTGTTCCCTATCTTGCCGATCCATTTTTTGCCGAGATGGCCAGATACCTCGAGCAGAGCTGTATTGCGGCCGGGTATCGTCCATCTCTTTTCAGCTCGCATGGTGAGCAGGAACTCGAGAACGAAATACTCGACAGCCTGCGGTCGCTCAAGCCGGCCGGAGTACTGTTTGCTCCTTTGGGGCGCGGGTCGGACCGAGCTCACATCGAGAAATTTTGCGCCGAGGTGCCAACAGTTCTGTTTGACAGCAACCTCGAAGGTTTGGGTGCAGCCTTTATAGGGTCGGACAATTTCAGTTTTGTTTCCCAAACCGTGGAATACATGACCCGGACGGGTGAACCTCCGTCTTTCTTTGAAATGCGCACGCCAGCAAACCCAAACGCCAACAAGCGACGCAAGGCATATATTGAGGTTATGGAACGTCTGGGGTTCGAGCCCCATGTCATAAAAATCGATGGTGAAGGCTGGGCGTTTGAAGAGATCGGGCATCAGGGTGCTTTGAGAGTGTTGGAGAAAGGTGCTCTCAGGACGAATTCAGTTTTGTGCAGCAATGACCGTCTTGCAATCGGATTTCTGGCAGCCTGTTATGAGCAGGGGATTCGGGTTGGGCGAAAGGAAGATTGCTCACTCCGTGTCGCATCAAATGACGACCACCCCTTTGCAAAATTTACCTGCCCATCGCTGACAACAGCTGCGCATGATTATGACAACGTGGCTGGGCGCAGTGTGGATACCTTGTTTGAACTCATTGAAAGCGGCGGAAAATTTGACGATCGGACGGAAACTCTGTTTCCTGCGCGGCTTGTCTTGAGAGAATCCGCGTGAATTAAAACTTAACGCGCGTAAAGTTATTATTGACGCCGCGACAAATTATAAACTAGGGTCTCTGTACAGCATCCAAGCTCAGGGAGGACAGGGATGTATTTGAAGAACGCACTTCGTGCGGCGACTGCGTTGACTTTCGTCGCAACGGCAGCAGCCCAAGCGGAAACCATCACGATCGCGACCGTCAACAATGGCGACATGATCCGGATGCAGGGCTACACAGACGATTTCTCTAAAGCGACCGGCATCGATGTCGAGTGGGTGACGCTTGAAGAAAACGTACTGCGTCAGCGCGTGACCACCGACATCACGACCAAGGGCGGTCAGTTCGATATCATGACCATCGGCATGTACGAAACTCCGATCTGGGGCGCGAACGGCTGGCTGGTACCGCTGGACGGTTTGTCCGATGAATATGATGTTGGTGATCTGCTGCCTGCGATGGCAGGCGGGTTGAGCCATGATGGCACGCTTTACGCTGCGCCGTTTTATGGCGAAAGCTCGATGATCATGTACCGCACCGACCTGATGGAAAAGGCCGGTCTGGAAATGCCCGAAGCACCTACATGGCAATTCATCCGTGAAGCCGCGGCTGCCATGACCGATCGTGACAACGACATCAACGGCATCTGCCTGCGTGGTAAGGCAGGTTGGGGTGAAGGTGGTGCGTTCATTACGGCCATGTCCAACTCGTTTGGTGCACGTTGGTTTGACGAAGACTGGAAGCCGCAATTCGACCAGCCCGAATGGGCGGAAACGCTGAATTTCTACGTTGGAATGATGTCGGAATCCGGACCGGCCGGATATGCCACCAACGGCTTCAATGAAAACCTGTCGCTGTTCCAGCAGGGCAAGTGCGGCATGTGGATCGATGCGACAGTTGCAGCCTCTTTCGTGACCAACCCCAACGACTCGACAGTGGCGGATCACGTTGGCTTTGCTCTTGCGCCAGACACCGGTTTGGGCAAGCGGTCCAACTGGCTCTGGGCCTGGGCGCTGGCCATTCCAGCGGGCACACAAAAACAGGATGCAGCCAAACAATTCATCGAGTGGGCCACGTCCAAGGACTATATTGAACTGGTTGCCGCAGCCGAAGGTTGGGCGAACGTGCCGCCGGGTGCGCGCAAATCGCTGTACGAAAACCCTAACTATCAGGAAGTTCCATTCGCTCAGATGACGTTGAACTCGATCCTGTCTGCCGATCCAAGCAACCCGACAGTGAAGCCGGTGCCTTATGTTGGCGTTCAGTTTGCGGCAATTCCGGAATTTGCGGGTATCGCCACGCAAGTCAGCCAGGAGTTCTCGGCCGTCTATGCCGGACAGCAAACGGTGGATGAGGCGCTTGCCAAAGCGCAGGCCTTCACAGCAGAAGAGATGGAAGCCGCAGGATACTGAGGCAACCTTCCCAGCGGGGGGCAGACCTTCTGTCCCCTGCTCCCACTTCCACAATTCGTGTTTTTCTCGCAGGCTGCCTTACGCCTGAACAGAGAGGTCTTGCACAATGGCAACTCAACATTCCAGATCAGTTGCACGCCTGATGATGGCACCCGCAGTGGTGCTGCTGCTTGGCTGGATGCTCGTGCCGCTGACGATGACCCTGTATTTTTCCTTCAAGAAATACCTTCCCTTGCGGGGCGGTGATCTCGGATGGGTGGGTTTCGACAACTATATCCGGTTTGTTTCGTCCAGTTCGTTCTGGCCCGCCGTACAGGCAACGCTTGTCATTGTTATTGGCGTGTTGGCGATTACGGTCTTACTGGGCATCCTGCTCGCCATGCTTCTGGATCAACCGATGTGGGGCCAGGGGGTGGTGCGCATCCTCGTTATTGCACCATTCTTTGTTATGCCGACTGTGTCAGCTCTGGTCTGGAAAAACATGTTCATGGACCCGGTCAACGGGTTGTTGGCCCATCTGTGGCGCTTTTTCGGGGCTGAACCGGTCTCGTGGTTGTCCGAAGCTTCAATGACTTCGATTATCATGATCGTGTCGTGGCAATGGTTGCCATTTGCGACACTGATCCTTTTGACCGCAATCCAGTCGCTGGACAGTGAGCAACTGGAAGCCGCTGAAATGGATGGCGCACCGCCGCTCAAGCGGTTCTACCACATCATTCTGCCGCACCTGAGCCGTGCAATCACAATCGTAATCCTGATCCAGACAATCTTTCTGCTTTCGATCTTTGCCGAGATTTTCGTCACCACCGGTGGCGCGTTCGGCACCCGTACACTCACCTACCTGATCTTCCAGCGCGTTTTGGAAAGCCAGAATGTCGGTCTCGGATCAGCCGGAGGTGTCTATGCGATCATTCTCGCCAATATCGTTGCGGTCTTCCTGATGCGCATCGTCGGCAAGAACCTGGACGCGTGAAGAGGTAAAACCATGGCCCGCACCGTTACAATCCAACGCAAGTCGCTGAACACTGCCCTGGCCTGGGCCGTCGGTCTGCTGATCTTTTTCCCGATCCTCTGGACCATCCTGACCAGCTTCAAAACCGAAGCACAGGCCATCGCAAGCCCGCCACTGTTCCTGAACTTCGACTGGACGCTCGAGAACTATGCTGTCGTGCAGGAACGATCGAACTACATGCGTTTCCTTTGGAACTCAGTCATCATCGCAGGTGGGTCAACCCTGTTGGGTGTGATCATTGCCGTACCGGCAGCATGGGCAATGGCGTTTGTTCCTTCGAAACGTACAAAGGACATTTTGCTTTGGATGCTCTCTACCAAGATGTTGCCCGCAGTCGGTGTCCTTTACCCGATCTACCTGCTGTTCATCCGTCTGGGGCTGCTTGATACACGAGGTGGACTGGTTGTCGTGTTGATGCTGATCAACTTGCCGATCATCGTCTGGATGCTCTACACCTACTTTCGCGAAATTCCCGGTGAAATCCTTGAAGCCGCGCGGATGGACGGGGCAACGCTGAAAGAGGAAATCCTGCACATCCTGACACCCATGGCTGTACCGGGCATCGCTTCGACTGTTTTGCTGAACTTCATTCTTGCCTGGAACGAGGCATTCTGGACCCTCAACCTGACAGCCGTTGACGCGGCCCCGCTGACCGCATTTATCGCCAGCTATTCCAGCCCCGAGGGCCTGTTCTTTGCCAAGCTCAGCGCGGCTTCGACAATGGCCATTGCACCGATCCTGATCCTTGGCTGGTTTAGCCAGAAACAACTTGTCCGCGGCCTGACTTTTGGCGCTGTGAAATAAGGAAAACTTCTCATGGGACGTATTCAACTCAAGTCCGTGACCAAAAGCTTTGGCGACGTGCAGGTTATCCCGCCATTGGATCTGACCATCGAAGACGGAGAGTTCACGGTGTTCGTCGGGCCATCGGGTTGCGGAAAGTCCACTTTGCTGCGCCTGATTGCAGGGTTGGAGGACATCACCTCTGGCTCCATCGACATTGATGGGGCCGATGCAACAAACGTACCACCTGCAAAACGCGGTCTGGCGATGGTTTTCCAGTCTTATGCCTTATATCCGCACATGTCCGTTCGCAAGAACATCGCCTTTCCCTTGCGCATGGCGAAACTGGATCAGGCCGAAATCGACAAACGTGTGGAAGGGGCCGCGCAGGTTCTGAACCTGACCGACTATCTGGATCGCCGCCCCGGCCAACTGTCTGGTGGCCAGCGCCAGCGTGTGGCCATCGGGCGTGCCATTGTCCGCGAACCCGCAGCGTTTCTGTTCGATGAACCGCTGTCCAACCTGGACGCCGCGCTGCGCGTTGGCATGCGTTTGGAGATCAGCGAGTTGCACGAGCGGTTGGCGACAACCATGATCTATGTGACCCATGATCAGGTCGAAGCGATGACGATGGCCGACAAGATCGTCGTGCTTCAGGCTGGTGTGATCGAGCAGGTCGGAAGCCCGCTGGACCTATATCGAACGCCGCGAAACCTTTTTGTCGCCGGGTTCATCGGTTCGCCCAAGATGAACTTTATCGAAGGCGAAGAGGCTGCAAAACAAGGCGCACATACAATCGGTATTCGCCCCGAACATATTGCTGTGTCCGAGAGCGCAGGAACCTGGAGCGGTGTCGTGGGCGTGTCCGAGCATCTTGGATCAGATACGTTTTTCCACATACATGAAACCGGTCTGGCGGAAACAATCACGGTGCGCGCGGACGGAGAGGTTGGATTTCGGCATGGCGACCGTATCTACCTGACGCCACGTGCCGACGTGCTTCATCGTTTTGACGCCCAAGGGCTGCGGATCGAATGAAGCGACTGGACGGAAAAACCGCGCTCATCACCGGGGCTGCGCGCGGAATCGGGCTGGCCTTTGCAAAAGCTTACGTCGCCGAAGGTGCGCGTGTGGCCATTGCCGACATTGATATCACGCGGGCGCAAGCCGCAGCCTCGGAAATAGGTGGCGCAGCAATGGCGGTCGAAATGAATGTCGCTGATCAGGACAGCATCGACAATGCTGTTGCGCGCACAGTGGATCAGTTCGGCCAGATTGACATTCTGATCAACAATGCCGCCGTCTTTTCAGCAGCGCCAATCACCGAAATCGACCGCGCCGATTACCAGCGCGTCTTCGATATCAATGTCTCGGGCACCCTGTTTACACTGCAGGCCGTCGCGCGACACATGATCGACGCCAATGTCAAAGGCCGGATCATCAATCTGGCCTCACAGGCTGGTCGGCGTGGCGAATCTCTGGTCGCCGTTTACTGCGCCAGCAAGGCCGCCGTAATCTCTTTGACGCAGTCAGCGGGGCTCAATCTGATCGCTCACGGGATAAATGTGAATGCGATCGCACCTGGTGTTGTGGATGGAGAACATTGGGATGGCGTCGATGCCTTCTTTGCGAAGTATGAAAATAAACAACCGGGACAGAAGAAGCGCGAAGTTGCATCAGCGGCACCGTTCGGCCGTATGGGACGTGCCGAGGATTTGACCGGGATGGCTGTGTTTCTGGCGTCTGATGAAGCGGAATACATCGTGGCCCAGACTTACAATGTCGATGGCGGAAACTGGATGAGCTGATGACCCCTTTGGCGGACATAACACCGGTAGAGCTGCGCCTTAACCACCTTGGGGCGCTTCCGGCAGATATCAAGAAACCCGGATACCGGCGAGAAGATTTGGCACCTGGGATTGTTCATATCGGACTTGGGAATTTTCACCGTGCGCATCAGGCGTGGTACATTCACAGGCTGATGCAAAAAGGGTTGGCCCTCGACTGGGCGATCATCGGGGCCGGTGTTCGGGCCTATGACGCGGACATGCGCGAAAAGCTGATTGGGCAGGACTGTCTGACAACTTTGATCGAGCTTGACCCGTCCGGTGTTTCGGCCGAAATCATCGGCCCGTTGATCGACTATCTGCCCATTGAACCCCGAAATGCACCTCTGATCAGGAAGATGTCCGATCCCGCCATTCGGATCGTGTCCCTTACCGTTACTGAAGGCGGCTATTTTCTGGATGCCAAGTCGGGTGTTTTCGACGTGGACCACGGTGATATTCGACACGACGTGCAAAACCCGCAACAGCCTCGCACGGTCTTTGGTGCCATAGTGGCAGCACTTGGCAATCGCCGTGCCGCCGGGTATCTGCCCTTTACGGCATTAAGCTGTGACAACCTTCAGGGCAACGGAACCATCCTGCGCAATTGCGTTGTTGAACTGGCACGCCTTACGGACCCTGATCTTGCGGATTGGATCGATCAGAACGGGGCGTTCCCGAATTCGATGGTGGATTGCATTGTTCCCGCAACCACTGATCATGTCCGAACTCAGACCCGCGCCCTGGGAATTGAAGACTGCGTTCCGGTGTCACACGAGAATTTCCGCCAATGGGTGATTGAAGACGATTTCTGTGCCGGGCGGCCGATGTTGGAGAATGTCGGCGTTACGATCACCAAAGACGTACACGCATATGAAACCCTGAAACTACGTATTCTGAACGGCGGGCACCAGATTCTGGCGAATGTGGGTGAGGTTCTGAACATCCCCACAATCGCGGACTGCATGAACGACCGGGAAATTTCGGCATTCTTCCTGAAAGTACAGACCGAAGAAATTCTTCCTCATGCCATTGCAGTTCCCGGGATGACACCGGAACAGTATCTGGATCTGGTCAATCGCAGGTTTTCGAACACGGCTATTCACGACACCACGCGGCGCGTGGCCTTTGATGGGTCTGCACGACACCCCGGATTCTTGCTCCCGTCGCTTCGCGATGCACTGGCCTCGGGTACATCTGTTACTGGGTTGGCGCTGGTTGAAGCTTTCTGGTGCCGGATGTGCGCCGGTCTGCGTGAGGATGGATCAGAGATTGCGCCCAATGATCCCATCTGGAGCGATTTGCAGAGTGCGGCCCTTGCCGCCAGGGAACAGCCCGAAAAGTGGCTTGAGGCAGCAAACCTGTACGGAAGTACTGGTCGTGAAGCCCAGTTCGCAGAAGCCTTCATACGCTGGTTGCCACGGATTTGGCAGCACGGATGCCGGACGACGATCAAAAGCTATCTGAATGCGCTTTCCTGACGGATGTGATCTCGGTTCAGGTGGTTTCCATTATAGAACTGGTCGCAGGCTTTGAATTTCCGGTTGTCCGATCGAAAACTGCCATAGGCGTCAATCTTTGGATTTCCGCACGATATATACGCCTGCGAGGCAGAGAGCGAAACCAAAGGCGATGCGCCAGGTGACCGGCTCGCCCAGGATCATCCAGGCCAGTGCTATTGCCAAAGGTGTGACAAGGTAAAGCAATGTGGACACGCGGGTCGCGTCGCCGCGCTGAACAAGTGCGACATAGAGGCTGATCGAGATCAGGGAATTGGCGATGACCAGATACGCAAGGGAAAGGATCAGGTTTGGATGCCAGGTGACTTCCATTGTTTCGGTCGCCATTGCGATGGGAAGCAGCACGGCAAATCCGATCACATATTGAACAGCACCACCCAACACTGGGTCGCTGCGCCGCCCGTGACGTTTTTCCAGCAAAGTGGCGGCGGTCAGGCCGACCAATGCACTAACCGCAAGCAGCCCGGCGGAAAGAGGCACTGCGCTGGTCTTGTCAAAGACGCTGATTGCAACCCCCGCAAAACCCAGCGCCAGGCCGACCCACATCACGGGCCGTCCACGCGCTTCTCCGACCAACGGAGAGAAGGCGGCGACAAGTGCGGGTTGCAAGGCCATCACGATGGCAGTGGTGCCGGCACCCAACCCCTGTTTCATCGCCTGGTAGGCCAGACCGAAGTAAACACACTGAATAAGAAACCCACTTGCCGCCATCGCGGCCCAGTGCGCCGGATCACGCGGCAGGGCAGGGCGGAACACCGCCAGCAGCGGCAGAAGACACAGAACAGCCAGACCATAACGGATCGCAAGCATGGTCATCGGTTCCACATAGGGCAGCCCCAGCTTGGCAAAGCTGTAGCCACCCGCCCAGAACAGCACGAACAGAACCGGTGCACCCAACCAGAATATCGATACCGCGCGGGCCGAGGTCATCATCTATTCCAGCTTCGAAGATAATCGCCCAAGCATATCAAGGCATTGGGCCATCTGGTCGACCGAGACGTATTCATCAGGTTTATGCGCCTGATCGATTGATCCGGGGCCGCAGACAACGACGCTCATCCCCAACTGCTGGAATATCCCGGCCTCGGTGCCGAAAGGTACAACGTCGGCGCCATTTGCCCCTGTCAGTTCCATCACAAGGTCACGCGCCTCGTTCTCGTCCATTGGCTCCAGCCCGTCGACCTCACCGATTACTTCGGTCTTGATACCGGCACCGGGATGAACAGTCTGCATTGCCGGGATCAGGGTTTGCGCGCAAAACCGGTGCAGTTCGTCTTTGACGTAATCCGCATCCGCCTTTTGCACTGGTCGCATCTCCCAATCGACCCGCGCCTTACCGGGGATCACATTATGGGCCACCCCGCCCACCAACGTACCGGTATTGATTGTTGTCCATGGCGGGTCGAACGGGCTGTTTGCCGGTGCTCGCCCTTGCAAATCAGCCTTCAGCGCCAGCAGTTTCGACACGTATTGCACCGCGTATTCGACTGCGTTAACGCCGCGCTCGGGGGCCGAGCCATGGCCTTCGAACCCGGTAAAATGCGCTGTATATTCATAGCAACCCTTATGGCCTTCGATGATGCGCATCGAGGTGGGCTCGCCGATGATGACCACAGCGGGTTTGATCGCTTTCTCCCGCAGGGTCTTGGCCAAAGCCTGCGCGCCAAAACAGCCGATTTCTTCATCATAGGTAAAGGCAAAATGCACCGGGCGCTGAAGGTCCAGCTTTGCGTAATACGGGGCCATGACGACTGCCGCCGCTATAAACCCTTTCATATCGCAGGTTCCGCGCCCAAACCACTTGCCGTCCCGCTCCTCCATCACGAACGGGTCCGAGGACCAGTCCTGATCGGCGACAGGCACTACATCGGAATGGCCTGACAGAACGATACCACCGTCGCGCTTTGGGCCCAATGTGGCAAAAAGATTGGCTTTGGTGCCGGTTTCATCATGCCATATTTCAACCTCTGCACCGCAATCGCTCAACCGGTCCGCGAGGTGTTTGATCATGTCCAGGTTGCTGTCTGACGAAACCGTGGGGAAGCTGATCAGTTCGCCCAGCAGGGTCTTGGCGTCTTCGAGGGTGCTCAAGGCTTAGTCTTTCACAAAGAGCTTTCGCTCGATATTGCACAGGGCTTCGGCGGGGCCGTTTTCAGTGATAAGAATGGTTTCCGTGGTCTCAAGCCCCCAGCTGTCCATCCATAGCGCAGGCATGAAATGGAAAACCATGCCCGGTTGCAGAATGGTCTCGTCTTCGGCGCGGATCGACGCTGTCCGTTCGCCCCAATCTGGCGGATAGCTCAGGCCGATAGGGTATCCCATGCGCCCCTCCCGTTCGAGTCCGTGACGGGCAAGAACCTTAAGAAAAGCGGTTGCAATGTCGCTTGTCCGATTGCCAGCCCGTGCAGCCTCTAAACCCGCCGCTATCCCTTCGATCTGCGCGCGTTCCGCGTCCCGCATTTCTGGCGGCGGAGTGCCAAGAAATACCGTGCGGCAAAGCGGAGCGTGGTACCGCCGATAGCAGCCTGATAGTTCGAAAAATGTTGCCTCACCTTCTTTCATCGGCGCGCCATTCCATGTCAGGTGCGCGGCAGTGGCATCCAGCCCTGAGGGTGTCAAAGGGACAATGGCCGGGTAATCCCCCCAATCATCCTCAACCCCGGTAATCCCGGCATGAAGGATATCTGCGACAAGGTCGTTCTTGCGCACGCCCACCGCGGCGCGATCAATGGCCGTTTGGATTACTTTTTCGGAAATCCGGGCCGCCTTTCTAATAAAGACAATTTCTTCTTCCGACTTGATCAGACGCTGCCAGTTCACAAGTGCCGTCGCATCCACCAGCGTCGCTTCGGGCAATTCCTTGCCCAAAACCTCGTGTGCCTTTGCGGAATAGTAATAGTTCTCCATCTCAACGCCGATGCGGGCGGTGCTCAGCCCGAGTGCGCGAATGTGGCCAGCCAGATCCTGCATGGGATGGCGTATGGTTGATTGAACGTAGTGGTCTGCATAGCCGCGAATGTTGTCCCTGGACATCCAGCATGTGCGCAACCCACCCAATGCATCCATCTGGCGTCCCCACCAAATCGGCTCACCTTCCATGCCGAGCAATACGCCCTGATGCACGTAAAAGGACCAACCATCATAGCCAGTCAGCCAAGCCTGGTTCGAAGGGTCGGTGACAAACAGTAGCTCTAACCCCGCTTTTTCCATAGCGCTTCGGGTCTTGGCGATCCTGCGGTCATATTCCGCTTGGCTGAAGGGGGCGTGTTCAATCGGCATGGCATCCTCGGAGGCTGGATATGACACGTACTTGAGCGCAATCTTACCAATTTGTACACAAATGAACTTGTAAGCGATACCTGAACCGAAACCCCTATTAGAAGTTATTGGGTTATCTAACGAGGAGATCATGGTACGCGTACAGGGTATTCGCCCTCAGCATCGAAGGACGCAGTAGAATAGAGCGCTGGAAGCATGCGAAGTCCCTGTTCGGTGGTTAGTGCGCTTCCGAAACCGCGCCAAAAGTCATGAGCCACCGAGGGTCATGAGAAAGTTCTTCAGACCTCATCTGATCGCGGTTTTCGCGGGCCAATCGACTATTTGTGCGGTTTTATGCTGCGCCTGAGCGAGGATCGGCATTTCTCCGCTGGATATGATTGCAAGACGGCAACGGTGGCACCTGATCTCGCGCGCGGCATGGTGCAGAGGGTCGGTGTCTTGGGGCACAGTGAAGGCTCGCTGCCAAACCCCAGATGTCCAAGGACTCAATCAATGCTACACACTGCGCCCACCTGTCGAGAGGCGGCCCCTTGTTTCGATGCATGTCGATCCAGCGCGCTCGACACCAACGGCATTCTCAATTCAACGCGTGCCGCGTCCCCTGTGGTGAACGAGGCAGAGTGTCAAAGCCTGCGCAACTCGGCCGGTCAGAGGAAAGCGCGCAATCTTTGGGGAATGGTTGCGTGGGGTTTGTTGGTGATAGTCCAAATCGCTGCGTACGCCGCCATGTTCTATGGCGTGTTGGTTATGCATATCTCGCTGCTTCCCTACGTATTTCTGGTAGCACTGACAGTCTTATTCTGGCTGGGCTACGATTGCATTCGCGATATGCGCAAGGATGCTTCATCAGCTAACAGTCAAAGTTAGATATCCTTTCTTACCTGAATGACTTCGGGTCAATGACAGTCAATATCTGTGGCCAAACTGCCGGGCCCAGTGGAATGTAAGTGTTGCCCTTCGTGATTTCCTTGGGGCAGGGCGCATTCAGGTTCAAGACACACCCTGGCAACAGGCATCTTTCACGAAAGTCAGTGACAGAGCCGGTTGACAACAGGTTTTGTATTTTGGATACATTTGTCAGGGATATCGCAACGACCTGTATTGTCACTGAACGCTCTGACGACAAAGAGCCCTGCGATTGTCTTGCCAAGTCCATTTCTGGGAGAAAATCATGAAACTCAATCTTCTGGCCGCAACCACGGCAATAGCCCTGTCGGGTGCCGTGGCACAGGCAAATACCCTGGTGTATTGTTCCGAAGGTTCACCCGAGGGGTTTGACCCTGCACTGTTTACCGCAGGAACTACCTTTGATGCCTCGTCGCATCCTATTTACAACCGGTTGCTTGAATTCGAAACCGGTACAACCAATGTGATCCCCGGTCTGGCTGAAAGTGTCGAGGCCAGTGATGATGGCCTGGAATACACGTTCAAGCTGCGCCAGGGTGTCAAATTCCATTCGAATGACGAATTCACCCCGACCCGCGACTTCAACGCTGATGACGTAATCTTTTCCTTCATGCGCCAAAAGGACGAGAACCACCCCTATAACCAAGTGTCTGGCGGCACGTGGGAATACTTCCAGGGTATGGGGATGCCGGATCTGGTCTCTTCTATCGAAAAGATTGATGACTACACGGTGAAGTTCACCCTGTCCAAGCCAGAGGCACCCTTTGTTGCGAACATGGCGATGGATTTTGCATCGATCATGTCAGCCGAATATGGCGATGCTATGATGGCTGCCGGAACGCCTGAAAAACTGAATACTGCACCCATCGGGACCGGGCCTTTCTCGTTCGTGGCCTACCAAAAAGACGCGGTGATCCGCTATGCGGCCAATGGCGATTATTGGAAAGAACCGGCGCAGGTCAAAAACCTGATCTTTGCCATTACGCCGGACGCGTCTGTTCGTTACCAGAAGCTGAAAGCTGGCGAATGCCATGTGATGCCTTACCCGAACCCGGCTGACATTCAGGCGATGAAGGATGATGCAGACATCAACATGATGGAGCAGGAAGGGCTGAACGTCGGGTATCTGGCTTACAACACCACGATGGCGCCGTTCGACAACCCCAAGGTTCGCAAAGCGTTGAACATGGCGATCGACAAGCAGGCGATCATCGACGTGGTTTTCCAGGGTTCAGGCCAGGCTGCCAAGAACCCGATCCCGCCAACCATGTGGAGCTATAACGACGCTATCGTGGACGATCCATACGATCCCGAAGCGGCCAAGGCTATGCTTGATGCCGAAGGTGTCACAGACCTGTCGATGAAGATCTGGGCGATGCCGGTTCAGCGCCCCTACAACCCCAATGCCCGCCGCATGGCCGAGCTGATCCAGGCGGATTTTGCCAAGGTTGGTGTGGGCGTCGAAATCGTCTCGTACGAATGGGGCGAATACCTGTCACGCTCGAAAGAACTGAACCGCGATGGTGCTGTTTTGCTGGGCTGGACCGGGGATAACGGCGATCCGGACAACTTCCTGGCCGTTCTGCTGGGCTGTGACGGGGTCGAAGCATCTAACCGTGCACAATGGTGCCACCAGCCGTTCGAGGATCTGATCCTGAAAGCCAAGCAAAGCACCGATCAGGCCGAGCGGACCAAGCTGTATGAACAAGCGCAGGTCGTGTTCAAAGAGCAGGCCCCATGGGCAACCATTGCTCACTCGGTTGTATTCATGCCGATGAGCAACAAGGTGCAAGGCTACAAAGTGCACCCGCTGGGCGGCCACATCTTCTATGGTGTGAGCGTCGAGTAAGCCACCACTCACTCACCGGAGCCGCCTGTTTGGCGGCTCCGGCTTTCTTATTGAGGAGGTCGGCCTGAATGCCGGATCTGTCCGAATATCGTCAACTGGCACGGGACCTGTCAGTCGACGCAGTAGCTCTTGTGCCTGGCCCGAACTTCACCCGCGCTTTGGGAAAAGCTTTCATGAGCCACGAGCGGCCTTTCGTGGTTATTGTCCCGGCTGAGGGACAGGCCGCAGCGATTGTGCCCAATCTGGAACTGGCGTCATGGGATCTTGTAGGGTTCGAGGGCGCTGTTTTCGATTGGCGCGATCAGACCGGTTATGATGATGCGTTTACTGCTTTGGCCGCACATATGCCGATCCGCTCTCTTGCGGTGGAAGGTCAGGTGATGCGGGTTTTTGTCTCTGTGGCTTTCACACGTGCTATGCCGGACTTGCGGATCGTTGACGGTGAACGCGAAATCTCGGGCCTGCGCATTATCAAAACCGATGAAGACATTGCTGCGATGCAGGCGGCCATCGATATCTCGGAACGTGCTCTGGGTCGTGTGATTGCAGATGTGCGCGTCGGTCAGACTGAAAAACAGGTCGAGCAGGCCCTGATACAGGCGCTGTTTGCAGAAGGAGCCGAGTCTCTGGCGTTTTCGCCAATCGTTGCGGCTGCCGACAACTCTGCACGGCCGCATGGGAAAGCACGCGGCGACTACCAGATCAGGGCAGGCGACGCGTTACTGTTCGATTTCGGCGCCTGCAACGATGGTTTTGCCGCTGACATCACGCGAACCTTCTTTGTTCAAGACGTATCGGACGAGGGTAGGGAAGTCTACGATACCGTTCTGCGCGCCAACAAAGCCGGGTTCGAAGCTTGCCGCCCGGGTGCAACGGCCCATGACATCGACGATGCGGTCATCAGCGTGCTCGAGGCCTCGCCATTTGCGGATCGTATACGTACCAAAACGGGCCACGGGCTTGGCCGGGATGTGCACGAGGCACCTTATATCATGCGCGGAAACCACCAGAAAATTCTGCCGGGCATGGTCTGGACGAATGAACCAGGTCTCTACGCGCTCGAAAGTTTTGGCGTTCGCATCGAAGATGACGTGCTTGTCACTGTGGATGGTTGCCGGTCGCTGACCCATTTCCCCAAAGAGCTTACAGTCATAGGTCGCTGATGTTTGGTTACTTACTCACCCGCATTGGCCTGTTCGTCCCGACTTTTCTGGGCGTGACGTTGATCTCATTCATGTTCATCCGGGTGTTGCCGGGTGATCCGATCATCGTCATGGCCGGCGAGCGTGGCATGACTGAAGAACGCTATCAGGAAATGGTAGAAAAGCTGGGTTTCGACAAACCGGTGTTGCAGCAATACTGGGAATACCTTGCCGGAGTTTTGCAGGGCGATCTCGGCGAAAGCTTTGTCACAAAAAAACCGGTCTGGGAGGAGTTCTTTTCGCTGTTCCCCGCGACAATGGAACTTTCGCTCTGCGCCATGATCTTCGCCATCGCATTGGGTCTGCCTGCCGGTGTGATTGCGGCGGTGAACCGGGGGAAGTTTTTTGACAGGGCACTGATGTCTTCGGCATTGGTCGGGTATTCGATGCCCATCTTCTGGTGGGCGCTGCTGCTGATCATCGTGTTTTCGGGCAATCTTGGCTGGACACCGGTGTCCGGTCGGATCGACCTGCTTTATTACTTCCCAAGTGTCACTGGCTTTATGCTGATCGACAGTCTTTTGTCCGGGCAGGAAGGCGCATTCGGGTCGGCCGTTCGTCATCTGATCCTTCCGACGATTGTGCTGGGTACTATTCCGCTGGCAGTGATCGCGCGTCAGACCCGGTCGGCGATGCTGGAGGTTCTGGGCGAGGATTACATCCGCACTGCACGTGCAAAAGGGTTGTCGCCGACCCGGGTAAACGGGCTGCATGCGCTACGTAACGCGCTGATACCGGTTGTCACGGTGATCGGGTTGTCGGTTGGTACGTTGCTGGCGGGGGCAATTCTTACTGAAACCATCTTCAGCTGGCCGGGCATCGGCAAGTGGATGGTCGATAGTATTTTCCGCAGGGATTACCCGGTGGTGCAAGGGGGTTTGCTGATGATCGCGGTGATCGTGATGCTGGTGAACCTGCTGGTCGATGTTTTGTACGGCATCATCAACCCCAAAATCCGGAGACGATGATGACCGAGCTTTCGTCGACCCAGCCAATAGCCGAAAACCGTCCCAGCGCACTGCGCGAGTTCTGGTATTACTTCAGCGAAAACCGCGGTGCCGTGATCGGGTTGTGGGTCTTTGCAGGATTTGTGTTCTGTGCGGCCTTTGCCCCTTTGCTGGCCCCCTATGATCCGACCGAACAGTTCCGCGACCATATCCTGCAACCCCCTGCCTGGCAGGAAGGTGGAAGTTGGGCCTTCCCCTTGGGTACCGATCCTTTGGGCAGGGATATGCTGTCGCGGCTGATCATGGGGTCACGCTATTCCTTCTTTGTGGGGATCGTTGTGGTCTGTGTTGCCGTGACGGGCGGCGTAATGGTCGGCCTTGTGTCGGGTTTTGCGCCCAAATGGGTTGATACATTGATCATGCGGGTGATGGACATCGTCCTGGCTTTCCCGTCTCTGCTGCTTGCCCTTGTTCTGGTCGCCATTCTGGGCCCATCACTGACCAACGCGATGATCGCCATCGCCATCGTGTTTCAGCCGCATTACGTGCGCCTGACCCGCGCGTCGGTTCTGGCGGAACGGCAGAAAGACTATGTGACCTCGGCCCGTGTGGCCGGTGCGGGCAAGTCGCGGCTGATGTTCATCACGGTATTGCCCAATTGCCTGGCTCCGATCATCGTGCAGGCGGCCCTGTCTTTTTCGACTGCTATTCTGGACGCGGCGGCCCTTGGGTTTCTGGGCATGGGCGCGCAGCCTCCCACGCCGGAATGGGGCACCATGCTGGCTGAAGCGCGCGAGTTCATCCTGCGCGCATGGTGGGTTGTCACCTTCCCCGGTCTCGCAATCCTGGTCACCGTACTTGCCATCAACCTGATGGGCGACGGGTTGCGCGACGCGCTGGACCCGAAACTGAAGCGGAGCTGATCGCATGAGCCTTTTGCAGATCCGTAATCTGACTGTCGAGTTCGCCACATCTTCGGGCAGTTTCCGCGCCGTGGACGGTGTCGATCTGTCGGTCGACAAAGGCGAATTGCTGGCCATCGTTGGCGAAAGCGGTTCAGGCAAGTCCGTGTCGATGCTGGCACTGATGGGCCTGCTGCCCTGGACCGCCACGATCACCGCCGATGAGATGAGTTTTGAGGGCCGTGACCTGTCCGGTATCTCGGCCCGCGAACGGCGCAAGATCATTGGCAAGGACATGGCGATGATCTTTCAGGAACCGATGTCCTCGCTGAACCCCTGTTTTACTGTCGGGTTCCAGATCAAAGAGGCATTGCGCATCCACCTTGGCCTGAACCGAAAGGAACGTCATGAGCGTGCGGTCGAATTGTTCGATCAGGTTGGCATTCCCGCGCCTGAAAGCCGCCTAAATACCTTTCCGCATCAAATGTCGGGGGGCATGAACCAACGGGCTGTGATCGCGATGGCCATTGCCTGCAAGCCCAAGCTGCTGATCGCGGATGAACCGACCACTGCGCTGGACGTGACCATTCAGGCGCAGATTCTGGATCTGTTGATCCAGTTGCGTGATGAGCATGACATGGGCCTTGTTCTGATCACCCATGACATGGGCGTCGTTGCGGAAACCGCCGAGCGGGTTCAGGTGCAATATGCCGGGCAAAAGGTTGAAGAACAGCCTGTCAGGGATTTGTTCCGAACCCCCCGCCATCCCTATACCACGGCCCTGCTAAGTGCTTTGCCGGAGCGGGCGACGTCCAAGATTCTGCCGACGATTCCAGGTGTTGTCCCGGGGCAATTCGACCGTCCAAAAGGATGCCTTTTCAGCCCACGGTGCCGCTTTGCCGATGCGACCTGCGCCCAGACCCCGCCGACCCCTCATGCCGAGGCATTTGGCAAGGCGCGCTGCCACCATGTTGAAAAGATTGCCGCCGGAGAGCTGGTATGACCACACCTATCGTTCAGGCCAACGCCCTGACCCGGTTTTACACGGTCAAAGGCGGGTTGCTGTCCAAGCCCGCAACCGTAAAGGCACTGTCGGGGGTGGATTTCGACCTGCAACCGGGAAAAACACTGGCCATTGTCGGAGAGTCAGGCTGTGGCAAGTCTACGCTGGCCAGACTGATCACAATGATCGAAGAACCAACCTCGGGCAGCCTGACGATCAACGGGGTCGACATTACCCCTTCGCAATGGAGCAAGATGCGAGAGACGGTGCAGATCGTTTTTCAAGACCCTTATAGCTCGTTGAATCCGCGTCAGCGTATTGGCCAGATCTTGCAGGAACCGCTGATTATCAACCGGCCACAGATGACGGCCGCCGAGCGTGAAATGCAGGCACGCAAGATGATCGAGATGGTGGGCCTGCGCCCGGAACATTATGACCGCTATCCGCATATGTTCTCGGGTGGGCAGCGCCAGCGGATCGCCATTGCGCGGGCGCTTATGCTGGACCCCAAGGTGCTGGTTCTGGATGAACCTGTCTCGGCGCTGGATGTGTCGATTCAATCGCAGATCCTGAACTTGCTGGTCGATCTTCAGGAACGGCTGAACCTAGCCTACCTGTTCATTTCACATGACTTGTCGGTTGTCCGGCATTTCGCCGACGACGTGATTGTCATGTATCTGGGGCGCGCGGTTGAAAAAGGCCCGAAAGAGCAGCTGTTCGCGGCACCCCGACATCCGTACTCCAAGGCGTTGCTCTCCACGACGCCTCGTGCCGACCCGGATGCCCGGAAAGAGCGGATCAAGCTGGAAGGCGAATTGCCGTCACCGATGAATATCCCTAAAGGATGCGCTTTTGCGCAACGATGCTGGCTTGCGACTGATCAGTGCAGGCAAACATTGCCTGAACTGGATGACGAAATCCATCAGGTCGCGTGTCTGCATCCTCTTTTCTGAAGAACAAGATGGCCAACGAAAACGCCCGGGCCAAAGGACCGGGCGTCAGGAAATCCGCACGTCCTTGAAGGCGTCAGAGCCCCCATTTCTCGCGGTTTGCTTCAAAAAAGCCTTCCGCTTTTTTCACTTCGATCCAGTTGTTCACATAGTTGATCCAGATCTGATCGCCTTGTGGCAGGATCATCGCAATCGGCGAAGGTGATCGGGGGCCGGCGTTTTTTACGCGGATAACAGGAAACTTCTCCTCAAGGGTCGAGCCCTCGATGTTCGACGTTATGAATACATCAGCACGACCGGCGATTACTTCCTGATACCCGCGGGCGGGGGCCTCGACCACCTTGATCTCGGCGTTTGGGAACCATTCACGGACCCGTTTTTCGAATGTGGTGCCCAAAGTCGTCGCGACCTTCACACCGGCCTGATTGATCGAGTCATACCCGTCGAACTTGTCGGCCTTGTCCTTGGTTGTGTAGGGGAAGAGTTCCACCGAGATATAGCTGTCGGAAAAACCGGCAACTTTCATGCGCGGTGGTGAAATCGATGCAGACCCGGTCAGGTGGTACTTGCCTGCCACCACACCGTTGACCAGTGTTTTCCAGTCCGTGGGGACAAATTCGACCTCAACCCCAAGATCGGCGGCCAATGCATTCATAATGTCGATGTCGTACCCTTTGTAACTGTTGGTTGCCGGGTCGCGCAGTGTCATAGGGTTCCAGTCACCTGTGGTCCCAACCTTGAGAACGCCGGAATCCAGCACCTCGTTCAGCGCAGATTGCGCCTGTGCGGAACCTGACAATACAAGCCCCAACACGGCGACCGCCGCGGCTTTCCAAAAAACGCTCATAGGTATCTCCCGTTGGTGGCGTTACGACCTTGTGATTGCAATCCTCATTGATTTCAGTCCAAAGGGAAAGATAACCTCAAGAAAATATTACAATGGGGCAAAAACGGGGGCAGTTCAGCATATGCCAGGCGCCGCAATCGAGCTTGTGGGCGTGAATAAGTGGTATGACACGTTTCATGTTCTCAAGGACATTAACCTGACGGTCAGCAGCGGCGAAAAGGTGGTGATTTGCGGGCCTTCAGGGTCAGGCAAATCCACCGTCGTTCGATGTATCAACCGGTTGGAAAAACACCAAAAAGGTATCATTCGGATAGATGGGGTTGACCTGACGGATGACGCAAAGTCAACGGCAACCATCCGGTCCGATGTCGGGATGGTCTTCCAGCAATTCAATCTGTTTCCGCATTTGACCGTTTTGGAAAACCTGACTTTGGGTCCGATCAAAGCGCGCGGCCTGAGCCGGAAGGACGCGGAGGAAAAAGCGCGCCGTTATCTGGATCGTGTTCATATTCCCGATCAGGCGGACAAAAAGCCCATGCAGTTGTCCGGAGGTCAGCAGCAACGTGTGGCGATTGCACGATCCTTGTGCATGGAACCGCGCGTGCTGTTGTTCGATGAACCCACGTCGGCGCTGGACCCCGAGATGATCTCGGAAGTGTTGGAAGTTATGGTTGAACTGGCAAATGAGGGCATGACCATGGTGGTTGTGACCCACGAAATGGGATTTGCCCGCAAAGTTGCCGACAAGATGGTCTTCATGGATGCCGGTGAGATTGTCGAAGAAGGCAAGCCGGAGCATTTCTTTACCAACCCTCAGTCTGACCGCTGTCGCAAATTCCTGTCTCAGATTCTGCAGCACTGAGAGGGGCAGATGAAAAAACTTCTACTAATCGTACCTTTGCTGCTGGCAGGCTGTTCTTCATCCCAGACCTGGGGCTGGTATGTGATCGACCCGACTACAGCATCGGGGTGGATCAATGTGAAATTCCTGATCTCGGGGATGGGTGCAACGATTCAGATTTCACTGATCGCCGCCGTGCTGTCGATCGTCATCGGTTTGCTGGTGGCCCTGCCGGGATTGTCCGAAAAACGTGGCTGGCGGCTGGTCAACCGTGTCTACGTTGAATTCATTCGGGCCATTCCCTTGCTGCCGATGCTGTTTTGGGTCTTTTACGGCTTGCCCATCGTGTTCAAGTCGATGGGCATGAACGTACCAATTGACCCGTTCTGGGGTGCAATCATCACCCTGGCGATTTCCGACAGCGCCTTCACTGCGGAAATTTACCGAGCAGGCATTCAATCCATTGCGCGCGGTCAAAGCGAAGCGGCGCAGACCATCGGGCTGAACTATGTGCAGACCATGCGCTACGTGATCCTGCCGCAGGCAATCCGGCGCATTCTGCCGCCCTTGGCAAACCAGTTCATCTACATCGTAAAGATGAGTGCATTCGCCAGCGTCATCGGGATGCAGGAACTGACCCGCCGCGCGAATGAGCTGGTGGTTACGGAATACCGCCCGTTGGAAATCTATACCCTGTTGATCTTTGAATACCTGATCCTGGTTCTGATCATCAGTGCGGGTGTGCGCTGGCTGGAGCGTCGCATGGGCGCGGACGAGCGCGGATAAGGAGAATTGATATGGACTGGAAAGCTTTCATGGCCGAGACCGAGGCCAATATCGGAACTTTTTCGCAGGAAGTGCCCGAAACCGTGCGCGGCTTTGGCATCATGGGCAAGGCCGCCAAGACCAATGGCGCACTAAGTGAGAAAACCAAGGAATTCATGGCCCTTGGCATCGCCATTGCGACCCGCTGCGACAGCTGCATAGGGTTTCACGTGCGTTCCCTTGTCCGGCTGGGTGCAACCCGAGACGAGATGTGCGAGGCATTGGCGATGGCGACCTATATGGGCGGCGGGCCGTCTTATGCTTACAGCGCCAAAGCGCTGAAGGCTTATGATGTGTTTTCCGGGTAATTGCCGCGCATAGCATTAATGCGGGTTGTGATCAGGCGTTTGGTTCCGGTTTCATTTGCCCCATGCCTCCCGCGTTTTCTTCTGCGGTTTTGCGAATAATTGCACCGATTTTCAGAAGGTTTTCGCCCAGCGGGTTGGTCTTTCGCCAGATCAGGCCGATGGTTCGGGTTGGTGGGGTGTCCTGAAAGCGGGCGATGGACACGTCGGCAGACCGGGTTTCCAGCCCCACGGCCATTTCCGGTATCAGCGTCACACCGATGCCCGCCCCGACCATCTGTACCAGTGTGGACAGAGAACTGCCCTCCATAATGTGCTGCGGTTCGATATTGCGGATCGAACAGAAGGAAAGCGCCTGATCTCTGAAACAATGCCCTTCTTCCAGCAACAACAGCCGCATGGTTCTGAGCTGTGACGAACTTGGCATTGGCAACCCGGCGTCCCGCGCCGGGCGAACCAGCAGAAAGTCTTCGCTAAACAACGAAAATTCTCGAAGGCTGGGTTCCGAGACAGGCAAAGCGACAACAGCAAAATCCAGCCTGGAGTCCAATATTTCGCCGATCAGGGTTTGGGTGATGGTCTCTTTGGGCTCGATCGTCAGCTGTGGGAATCGTTGCGACAGTGCCTTGATGATTGATGGCAGCAAGTAAGGCGCGACCGTGGGGATGACCCCGATTCTGATGCGACCCGACAAGGGACCGGCGGAAGATTGCACAAGATTCCCCAAATCCTCGACTCGCGTCAGGATTTCGCGGCCATGTTTTAGGACATCTTCGCCAAGCGCGGTCAGGCGCGTCTCGCGCGCTGCGCGTTCGACCAAGGGGCCACCCATGATGGCCTCCAGCTCTTTGATTTGTATGGAAAGCGCGGGCTGCGATATCGCGCTGGCCGCCGCCGCCTTTCCAAAGTGACCGTGGGTGGCAAGTGCTTCGAAGTAGCGCAGGTGTTTAAGCGTGAGTGACTTCATAGGAAAAACTAATCGCAACGATAGTAATTACAAATTTCCAATTATCGAAACCGTAAGGTACGAGTCAAGACATCTGAACCCCTCGGTAAATACTCAGGAGATTTACAATGGACGGTAATCCCCACAATCACCAATCCGGCGGCTGCCCAGTCTTGCATGGCGGCAACACGGGTACGGGCAACTCTGTCACCAAATGGTGGCCGGATGCGCTGAATCTGGACATTCTGAGCCAGCACGACACGCGCACCAACCCGATGGACGCGGATTACAACCACCGCGAAGCAGTCAAAGGGCTGGATTTCAACGCTGTCCGTGCTGACGTCGAAGCGTTGCTGACCGACAGTCAGGACTGGTGGCCAGCCGATTGGGGCCACTATGGCGGCCTGATGATCCGACTGGCGTGGCACTCTGCCGGGTCGTACCGCCTGGGGGATGGTCGCGGCGGCGCAGGTTCGGGCAACATCCGTTTTGCACCGCTGAACTCGTGGCCGGACAATGCCAGCCTTGATAAAGCGCGCCGTCTGCTCTGGCCGGTGAAAAAGAAATACGGCAACGCGCTGTCCTGGGCAGACCTGATTGTTTTGTCGGGAACGGTTGCCTACGAATCCATGGGTCTGAAGACCTTTGGCTTTGGCTTTGGTCGCGAAGATATCTGGGGCCCGGAAAAAGACGTCTATTGGGGGTCGGAAAACCAGTGGCTGGCCCCGTCCGAGAACCGCTATGGCGATCTGGAAACCCCCGGAACGCTGGAAAACCCGCTGGGTGCGGTGCATATGGGCCTGATCTATGTGAACCCAGAAGGTGTGAACGGCAACCCGGATCCAGCAAGAACTGCGCTGCACATCCGTGAAACCTTTGCCCGCATGGCGATGAATGACGAAGAGACCGCCGCTCTGACCTGTGGCGGTCACACGGTCGGCAAAGCGCATGGCGCGATGGCGGGTGATCATATCGGCGCCGAACCCGAGGCCTGCCCGGTTTCCGGTCAGGGTTTGGGATGGGACAACCCCGATCAAAACGGCAAGGCAACCAACGCGTTCACGTCTGGTATCGAGGGTGCGTGGACGAAAAACCCGACCAAATTCGACATGGGCTTTTTCGATTACCTGTTCGGCTATGAGTGGGAATTGGGTAAATCGCCCGCGGGTGCACAACAGTGGCAGCCTATCGACATGCCGGAAGATGAAAAGCCGGTCGACCCGACCGACCCTTCGGTTCGGCGTATGCCGGTCATGACCGATGCGGACATGGCAATGAAGATCGATCCGATTTACAACGCGATCTGTCAGAAGTTCATGGCTGACCCGGATTACTTTGCTGACACTTTTGCCCGCGCGTGGTTCAAGCTGACCCACCGCGATATGGGGCCACGTGTCAACTATTATGGCCCAGACGTCCCGTCAGAAGAGCTGATCTGGCAGGACCCGATCCCTGTCGGTTCGACCGGGTATGACGTCGATGCCGTCAAAGCAAAGATCGCCGACAGTGGTCTGACCGCGGTCGAGATGATCACCACCGCGTGGGACAGTGCCCGTACCTTCCGTGGCTCGGACAAACGCGGCGGCGCAAATGGTGCGCGTATCCGTCTGGCACCACAGAAAGACTGGGCAGGGAACGAGCCCGAGCGTCTGGCAAAAGTGCTGGGCGTGCTGGAGCCGATTGCAGCGGAAACCGGGGCCTCGATCGCCGACGTGATCGTTCTGGCGGGTAACGTCGGTCTGGAACAGTCGATCAAAGCCGCAGGCTTTGACGTGACGGTTCCGTTCTCGGCTGGTCGCGGCGACGCAACGGATGAGCAGACCGATGCCGATAGCTTCTCGGTGCTGGAGCCGTTGGCGGACGGGTTTAGAAACTGGCAGCTGAAGGAATACGCGGTTTCACCCGAGGCGATGATGCTGGACCGCGCGCAACTGCTGGGTCTGACCGCAGCCGAAATGACGGTTCTGGTGGGTGGCCTGCGTGTGCTGGGCGCCAATCATGGCGGCTCGGCGCATGGGGTCTTCACGGATCGCGCGGGTCAGTTGACCACCGACTTCTTCGTCAACCTGACGGATATGTCGCTCAGCTGGCACCCGGTTGACGGCGGCACATATGAGCTGCGTGATCGCGCCTCGGGCGAGGTCAGGTTCACAGCAACCAGCGCGGATCTGGTCTTCGGCTCGAACTCGATCCTGCGTGGCTACGCCGAGGTCTATGCCCAGGACGATAATGCCCAGAAGTTCGTGCGCGACTTCGTGGCGGCCTGGACCAAGATTATGAACAACGACCGGTTCGATCTGGTAGCCTAAGTCAAAAATCGTCAGGCGAGGGAAACCTCGCCTGATAATGTGTTCGGGTAGACATCTGGTAGTGCCCGATTATCCCGCGCTCACATTCTGTTTTTGAACACCCAGGCCTTCGATGCCCAATTCCATCGTGTCGCCGGGTTTCAGATAGACTTGCGGGTTTTGCCCCATGCCCACACCTGGCGGAGTTCCGGTCGAGATCACATCACCCGGTTGCAGGGACATGAATTGCGACAGGTGTGAGATCACAGTTGCCACCCTGAAATGCATCGTCCGGGTCGAGCCGTCCTGATAACGGTGGCCGTTGACCTCAAGATACATCGGCAGATTCTGAGGGTCTGCAACCTCGTCCCGTGTTACCAGCCATGGACCGATGGGGCCGAATGTGTCTGCCGATTTGCCCTTGACCCACTGCCCCGAGCGGTGAAGCTGAAAATCACGTTCCGACAGGTCATTGACCACACAATAGCCCGCGACGTGATCCATCGCTTCGGCCTCGGAGATGTATTTCGCTTCCTTGCCGATCACCACGCCCAATTCGACCTCCCAGTCGGTCTTGACGGACCCGCGCGGGATTTCCACCGTATCGTTTGGCCCGATAATGGCCGATGTCGCCTTGAAAAAGATCACAGGTTCCTGCGGCAACTCCATACCGCTTTCTGCCGCGTGGTCGGCATAGTTCAGGCCGATGCAAATGAACTTGCCCACTTGGCCGACACACGCCCCTAAACGGGTGTTGCCTTCAACCATCGGCAAATCCTGTGGATCCAGCGCGCGCAGCCGCGCCAAACCTTCGTCGCTCAGAACATCACCCGATATATCGTCGATGACGCCTGACAGGTCGCGAATTGTGCCATCGTCGTGCAGCAACCCGGGCTTTTCAGCACCCAAGGCGCCAAACCGCAGTAGTTTCATATTGTGATCCCTTTCAGCTTAAGTCGCCCATCCGCCATCAATGGCAAAGGGCTGACCAGTGGTAAACGCGCTGCTTTCACTCGCAAGGTAGAGCGCCAGTTCGGCAATCTCGTCCGCGGTCCCAATGCGCCCCATCGGCTGGCGGGCGATGAAATCCGTCATCGCCTTTTCGTAATCGCCCGTCGCCCTCAAACGCTCGTGCAGGCTGGGGCTGTCGACGGTGCCGGGGCAGATGGCATTACACCGGATGCCCTGCGTGACGAAATCGGCGGCGATCGACTTGGTCAGGCCAATTACGGCAGCCTTTGATGCGCAATATACAAACCGGTTTGGAACGCCCTTCATCGACGATGCGACCGAGGACATATTGATGATCGACCCCCCGCCGTTTTTCAACATCACGGGCAGGGTCAGACGGATCAGGCGATACATAGCCTTCACATTAAGATCGAAACTGAAATCCCAGTCGTCCTCTTCGCACTCAAGAATGGTGCCGTTTGCCACGTAACCCGCGCAATTGAACAGGATATCCAACGGTGGCAATTCAGCCACGGCACGTTTTACGGCATGCGCGTCTGTCACGTCGAGATGGATTGGAGAGATCCTGTCGATCTCCGAAAGCCCGGCCAAAGTGGTTTCGTTGATGTCGCTTGCAAAGACATGCGCGCCTTCGGCTGCGAACAGTTCGGCCGTGGCACGTCCGATGCCCTGCCCAGCGGCGCTGATGAATGCGGTTTTGCCTTTTAGTCGGTCAGAAGGCTGATGCGATGTCATTCTGGTCCTCATGATTTTCCCGAAGCCGGGTGGTGTGTTGGGGATAACTGCCTTGTTGTTCGCGCCTCAGGGAAAAGATTGGGCAGGTTCAGCGGGCGCAAAGCAGTGCGTGTTTGGGGTTCGGTGCGGCACCGTCAAATCCTGATGTGATAAGCCTTTGCCGCATTCCCTCCGAGGATGGCCGCACGGTCATTGGAGGAAAGTGCGCTTAGCAGTTCGTCGGTTGCATCTATCCATCGTTCATAGCTGCTGGCCAATGTGCAGACCGGCCAGTCGCTGCCCCAGATCAACCGCGATGGTCCGAACGTGTTCAGTAGGTGATCCACATAGGGGTACAGGTCCCGAACCGTCCAGTCAGGTGCAGCTTCGGTGACAAGACCGGACAGTTTGCAGAACGCGTTGGTGTCCCGCGCGATGGCGGCCATGTCTTCGGCCCACCCGTCAAATGCACCGTCCCGGATCAGAGGTTTCGAGCCATGGTCAATCACAACCCGCATGTCCGGGTGCTGTGTCAGAAGGCGACGCAACGGCCCCAGGTGCCGGGGCAGGGTGAGGGCATCGAAAGTCAGATCTTTAGATTGGATGGCCTCAAAGGCAGGTCTCAGGGCTGCGCCGAGCATCCAGTTCGGATCAGCGATATCCTGAATCATTGGCCGCAGACCAACCAAAGCGGGATGAGTGGCTAGTCTGATGATTTGTGCACGCGCATCAGGGGCGTCGAAACCGACCCAGCCAACCACACCTTTGATAAAAGGTGTCTTGTCCGCCAGTGACAACAGGTACTTCGTTTCGGCGACGGTCGACGCTGCCTGAACCAGAATTGTCCCGTCGATGCCCTGTGCTTGCAACAATGGCGCAAGATCACCTGGCCCGAAGTCCCGGTAAATCTGGCCCAAATCCGGTGTCAGCCACCCATAGTCACCACGTGCCAGCGCCCAAAAATGCTGATGGGCGTCGATCTTCATGCAATCACGCCTTTCTTCAGGATGATGTTGCCGTACAGCCTGCGCTCGCCGGTCTGAATGATGGCAAATGCGGATGCCGCGCGTTGGTAGAAGTCGAACCGGTCCAGACCCTGAATTTGCGCGGGGTTGTCAGCCTGCGCGTCGATGATCTTTTGGAAATCTGCGACGGCCTCGGGCACGGCTTCGGGATCACCTACAACCTGCATGGTCAGCGCGGGGTCGGGCACGAATGTATCCAGCGGCATGACAGACAACACCGCGCCAAGCAGGTCGCTTGCTGTTGAACCATCCGCACGGATGCAGTCGGGCCCAAGGCTTGAGCCCGGGAAATTGGCGTCCGCAATAACGATGTCATCGCCATGGCCCATGGCACGCAGGGCGTACAGCAACTCAGGAGACAACAGCGGGTCGAGGTTACGCAGCATTGACAGGTTCCTTGGGCAAAGGGGCATCTGACCGGATCAGGCCTTCGGTACGCAGGTCTGACCAAAGCTGGGCGGGGATAGTCCGCTCCAGCAGGGCGACATTGGCTTGAACCTCGGCCGCATTGACGGCGCCCGGAACAACCGTTTTCACGGCGGGGTGTCCCAGAACAAATTGCAGCGCGGCTGCGATCAGCGGTGTGTCATGGGCCGCACAGACAGTTTCGATCCTGCGCACCCGTTCAAGAATATCCTCAGGCGCATCGGAATAGTTATACTTGGCCCCAGGCACCGGTCCGGTGGCGAGGATACCTGAGTTATACGGCCCGCCCAGAATGATGCCCACATCGCGTTTCTCGCAAAGTGGCAGAAAACTGTCCAAAGCTTCCTGCTCCAAAAGCGTATACCGACCTGCCAGCAGGAACCCGTCGAAATCGCCAAGACCCAGCAGTTTTTCGCAAACCTGCCATTCATTCACGCCGGCGCCAATCGCAGCGATCTCACCTGCATCGCGCAGTTCAACCAGCGCCTTGTACCCGCCGCCATCGAACAACTCGCGTACTTTGGCGTCTGACATTTCCTGACTGCCCTGACTGAAAGCGCAGACGTCATGCACCAGAAGAATGTCCGCATTGGCAACACCTGTCCGGTCCCGGCTTGCCTCATATGACCGCATGACGCCGTCATAGGTATAGTCGAACACAATGCGTTTCTGCGGAACGTCCACAAACGCTTCGGGTGTCACCTCATGTGGTTCGCAATCCAACAGCAGACGACCGATTTTGGTTGATAGCTGAATGTTCTCACGCCCAAACCGCCTGATCGCTTCGCCAAAGCGATACTCGGACCGCCCCAACCCGTATTGCGGCGCGGTGTCGAAGAACCGGATGCCTGCGTCAAAAGCGGATTGCAAAGCAGCCTGCGCATCAGCTTCCGAGACTTTGCGATAAAGATTGCCCAAGGGCGCGCCGCCAAACCCCATACGGGTCAGCGGTACAGGCCGGGACGTCCTGTTGTTCAGAAGGGCGGTTTGCGAAACGGTCATCCTGCCTCTCGGGTGTTTTGGGGGTTTAAATTGAACAGTTGCGGTCTTTCCTGTTGCAGCCGTTCGATCCGAGGCATCAGTTGCCCAAGGTGATGGCGCATGGCGTCTTGTGCCGCACGTTCGTCATGGGCGCTGATGGCGTCGAATATCGCCCGGTGTTCGGCCAGTGTTTCCGCGATGCGGCCGGGTGTCGGCAACAGCAACATCCGCGCGCGGCTGACCTGTAACGACACGGTCTGTGCCACGTCCGGGAGGCGAAGCATCCCGGTGAATGCCATCAACAGGGCGTGGAATTCCTCATCTGCGTGATAGAACCCGGCAATGTCTTCATCTTCGATCAACAGCTCTTGCAGGCGCACATTGCGGCTCAGCTTTTTGCGCTGATCTTCGGTCAGGTCACGCGCTACCTTGGCCACTGTTGCCAGCTCCAGGGCCTCTCGCAGAAAGGCCCCTTCGCGAATTTCATCCATCGAGAAATAGGACACGCGTGTACCCGATTGCGGCACCACATCCACCAGCCCTTCGGCGGCAAGCCTGGTTATGGCGTCCGCGACAGGTGCGCGGGACACACCCAACTGCGCGCAGATCGGCGCCTTGCGAAGGTTAGCGCCGGGGGGGAAATCCAATGCCAGGATCGCCTGTTTGATGGATTGGTAAACGCGCTGCGCGAGCGACCCCTCAAATGTTGAAATGTCGGGCAGGCGGGTGGCGTCAATGTCATATGGGTGGTTCATGAATCTGAACTATCATACTAACATGTTAGTTGACAATAGCAGATTATCCCCGTAGCTCTGTGGCGAACAAGCGGGGATTCCATGCACCCAGTTTCCAAGAACAAAACCCCAGGCGGCCCGGCCCGTGACACAATCCGGTTGAACCCGGATGACAACGTGATCATCGCGTTGCGCGACCTGAAGGCCGGCGCACAACCGGACGGGCTATCGCTGCAGCTTCCCACGGAAATCGCACGCGGGCACAAGATCGCCACCGTCCCGATTGCGGCAGGTGAGAATGTGATCCGCTACGGACAGATCATAGGTCAGGCCACAGCGGATATCGCCATGGGCGAGCATGTTCATGTCCATAATCTGGGTATGGGGGCGCATCAGCAGGACTACGCATATGCAAGCGCGAACACGCCACTGCCAGAGATTTCAGGCGACCGTATCTTCCAGGGTTTCCACCGCGCCGATGGCAGGGTCGGTACGCGCAACTACATCGGCATTTTGACAACGGTGAATTGCTCAGGCTCCGTGGCGCGGTTCATAGCCGAAGCCGCCGAGAAACGGGGCTTGTTGGACGCGTACCCGAATGTGGACGGCATCGTTCCGATCGTTCATGGCACTGGATGCGGCATGTCGGGCAAAGATGAAGGCTACGCCACACTGTTTCGGACATTGGCTGGGTATGCCCAGCACCCGAATTTCGCCGGTATCCTGCTGATCGGTTTGGGGTGCGAAGTGATGCAGGTGGCCGATCTGGTTGGGGGTCGTCCGATCCGTCCTGATGGCGTGCTGCGTTACATGACCATTCAGAGTGAGGGCGGCACACGCCGTACCATTGAACGTGGATTGAACGAGCTGCGGGGGATTGCCGACCTCGCGAACAAGGCCGAACGCAAACCTGCGCCGATCAGTGCGATAACGGTTGGAATGCAATGCGGCGGGTCAGATGGCTATTCCGGGATCACCGCCAATCCTGCTTTGGGCTATGCGTCGGATCTGTTGGTGCGGCATGGCGGTACGACGATCCTGTCCGAAACCTCGGAAATCTATGGCGCGGAACACCTTTTGACCCGGCGGGCCGAGACCGTTGAGGTCGGGGAAAAGCTGATCGAACGCATTCGCTGGTGGGAGGGATATACTCACCGCAACGGCGGCGAGATGAACAACAACCCAAGCCCCGGCAACAAGCGCGGCGGGTTGACGACCATTCTTGAGAAATCGCTTGGCGCCGTCGCCAAGGGCGGCACCGCGCCCTTGCGCGGTGTTTACAAGTTCGGTGAGAAAATCGACAAGGCCGGCTTTGTTTTCATGGACAGCCCCGGTTTTGATCCATGCTCGGTCACGGGGCAGGTGGCGTCAGGTGCGAACCTGATCGTGTTCACCACCGGGCGGGGCTCGGTTTCGGGATATCAACCAACACCCTGCATCAAGCTGGCAACCAACTCCGAAATGTATGCCCGGATGTCGGAAGACATGGATCTGAACTGTGGGGATATCGTCACAGACGGTGTGAGCATTGAGGCAAAAGGCGAAGAGCTGTTCGAAATGCTGATCCGCGTCGCATCGGGTGAACAAACAAAAAGCGAAGAACTTGGCTTTGGTGGGGTCGAATTTGTGCCCTGGCAAATCGGCGCGGTGATGTAGGCGGCACCACCCCTTGGGGAGAAAGGTGTTTGGGAGGATAAATGACAAAACTGGTCGACATGTCGGGGATCGAGAAACACTTTCCCGGAGTCCATGCGCTGAAATCAGTGCAGTTCGATCTGGTGCCCGGCGAAGTTCACGCGCTGATGGGCGAGAACGGCGCGGGCAAAAGCACGCTGATGAAAATCCTCTCGGGGATATATCAGCGCGACGGCGGCACATTGCAAATCGAAGGGCGTGATGCAAACCCAACCACGCCACGCGAGGCGCAGGCTTTGGGTATCGGCATCATCCATCAGGAACTGAGCCTGATGAATGATCTGACGGTGGCACAGAATATTTTTATCGGCCGCGAACCTCGCAAACGGTTTGGCCGACTGAACGATGCTGCGTTGAATGTACAGACGGCCGAGATTTTTGCGTCCATGAACCTAAACCTCGACCCCAAGGCGCAGGTCGGCAGCTTGACCATTGCGAAACAACAGATGGTCGAGATCGCCAAGGCCCTTTCTTACCGGTCCAGGGTTCTGATCATGGATGAACCGACCGCGGCCCTGAACGATGCTGAAATTGCCGAGCTGTTCGTGATCATCCGCCGTCTGAAGGCTGAAGGCGTGGGAATTGTCTATATCAGCCACAAAATGGATGAGCTGAAGCAGATTGCTGACCGGGTTACGGTGATGCGCGACGGAGAATACGTTGGCACCGTTGACGCGGCAGCAACGCCGATCAGCCAGATTATCGCGATGATGGTAGGTCGCGAAGTCAAGGAAGAGCCGCTGGTTCCCCCCGATCTGAGCGATGCGGAAGTTTCGCTGGAAGTGACCGGGCTGTGTCGGGGTCACGAAATCCGCGATGTCAGCTTCTCGGTGCTGAAGGGTGAGATATTGGGCTTTGCCGGGTTGATGGGTGCCGGACGTACCGAAGTTGCGCGGGCAATCTTCGGGGCAGATCCGAAGGATAGCGGAGAAATCCGGGTGCATGGGCAGGTGGTCTCGATCCGCACGCCATCCGATGCCGTCAAGGCGGGCATTGGCTATCTTTCCGAGGATCGCAAGCATTTCGGCCTGGCCACCGGGATGAGCGTTCGCGACAATGTTGCACTGGCGTCGATGGATATGTTCACCGGACGTGTCGGTGTTCTGAACGATGGTGAAATCAGCACGACGGCCAAGGGTTACATCACGCAGCTGGGCATTCGCACGCCTTCGGACACGCAGGAGGTACGCCTGCTGTCCGGCGGCAATCAGCAGAAAGTTGTCATTGCCAAATGGCTGCTGCGGGATTGCGATATCCTGATTTTCGATGAGCCCACGCGCGGTATCGACGTGGGCGCAAAATCTGAAATCTACAAGCTGCTGGAAGAACTGGCCGGTCAAGGCAAGACGATCATCGTGATTTCGTCGGAACTGCCCGAGATCATGCGCCTAAGCCATCGCATTGCCGTGATGTGCGAAGGCCGACTGACCGGCATTTTGCCGGGCGGCAAAGCCACCACTCAGGAAGACATCATGCATTTGGCGACGCAGCGGGCGGCGGCGATGCAGATAACAGGAACAGCGTAATGACCTCAGCAACGGATATCGAAAAGAAAAGCCCGCTGGCGGGGCTCTCGGAAAGCGGCGCCTACCAAAAGCTGCTGGCCTTCGCCAGCTTGATTGCCTTGCTGATCGGGTTTTCAATCGCGTCGCCGAACTTCATGCAAACTTCGAACATGATCGCCATCTTGCAGGCGACATCGGTCAATGGGGTGCTGGCGGTTGCTGCAACACTGGTCATCATAACTGGCGGGATCGACCTCTCCGTGGGAACTCTGATGACGTTCTGTGCCGTCATCGCCGGTGTCGTGCTGACCTATCTCGGAATGCCACTGTTGTTGGGGGTTACGGCAGCGATTGCGGCGGGTGCGTTCTGCGGGCTGTGCTCGGGCACCTTTGTCGCCAAGATGAAAATCCCGCCCTTCATTGCCACGCTGGGTATGATGCTGATCCTAAAAGGGTTGTCGCTGGTGATTTCCGGCACGCGGCCCATCTACTTCAACGACACGCCGGGCTTTGACCAGATTTCGCGCGGGTCGCTGATCGGAGAGGTTTTTCCCGCATTGCCGATCCCCAATGGCGTGCTGATCCTTTTCCTTGTTGCCATTGCAGCTTCGTACATTCTGGGGCGCACGGTTCTGGGCAGATACACCTTTGCGCTGGGATCAAACGAAGAGGCGGTGCGCCTATCGGGGGTGAATACCGATCTTTGGAAAATGCGTATTTACGCTCTGGCAGGTGGGATCTGCGGTATCGGTGGAATTCTGATCGCGTCGCGACTGAATTCGGCGCAGCCCGCGTTGGGGCTTGGCTACGAGCTGGAAGCCATCGCTGCCGTCGTGATCGGGGGCACGTCCCTGTCCGGTGGGCGTGGTACAATCCTTGGAACCCTGATCGGTGCCCTGATCATGGCAGTTCTGACCAATGGTTTGCGAGTGCTGTCCGTCGCGCAGGAATGGCAGACCGTTGTCACCGGCGCGATCATCATTCTGGCCGTTTACGCCGATATGGCGCGGCGCAGGAAGACAGGTTGAACAGTCACAAGAATCAGAAACGAAGACCAACTGGAGGAGAAGACATGTTAACACGTCGTTTCATTTTGGGGGCCCTGAGTGCGGCCAGCCTTTCGATACCTGCAACTATGTCATCAGCGGAAGACATATATATTCCGCTGGTGTCCAAAGGGTTTCAGCACCAGTTCTGGCAGGCGGTAAAGTCCGGTGCGGAACAGGCCGCCGAAGAATACGGTGTCACGATCACCTTTGAAGGCCCGGACAACGAAACCATGGTGGATCGTCAGATCGACATGCTGGCGGCGGCCTTGGCCAATAACCCCAAGGCCATCGGTTTTGCCGCTCTGGACAGCCAGGCCGCCATTCCACTGCTTAAGCAAGCTGATGAAAAAGGCATTCCGATCATCGCTTTTGACAGTGGCGTTGACAGCGACATTCCGGTTTCAACAGCAACAACGGATAATCAGGCCGCGGCTGCGCTGGCTGCGGACAAGATGGCCGAGATGATTGGCGGCAAAGGCAAAGTGGCCGTTGTTGCGCATGACCAGACCAGCCGCACAGGCATCGACCGGCGCGACGGCTTCGTCAATCGCATTGCCGAAAAATACCCGGACATCGAAGTTGTCACGGTTCAATACGGTCAGGGTGACCACCTGAAATCGACCGAGGTGACCAAAGCGATCCTGACGGCGAACCCCGATCTGAATGGCATCTTCGGCACCAACGAAGGCTCGGCCATCGGTGTGGTGAACGGGGTGCAGGAACTGGGGACCGAGGGGCTGGTCATCATCGGATATGACAGTGGCAAGGCCCAGAGAGATGCGATCAAAAGCGGGCTGATGGCGGGTGCAATCACTCAGAATCCCGTGGGCATCGGGTATGAAACCGTCAAGGCTGCTGTGGCCGCGATGAAGGGTGAAGAAGTTCCTGCCCTGATTGATACCGGGTTCTACTATTACGACGCATCCAACATCGACGATCCGAAGATCGCGGCAGTGCTGTACGACTGATCTTCATTGTCATACTTGTTCCTGGCTCTTGGTTCTCCAAGGGCCAGAAGCTTGTCAGAATCCCTGCATTAGCATGTCGACGCCGGCGGTGATCTGCGCAAAGTGATCATCAAGGTTGTTGACCGGCGATTTTAGAAGGCCCACCGGAACAGCAGCCATGAATTGGGTTGCCATAACAAACGGTTTGCCCTGGATATCAAAGACGGGATTGAGCCGGGTGGCTGGGATCGGCGCGGTCGCTTCGGGAAGCAGTGGCACGACGACGCGTGTGTTCAACCCGCTCAGCAGATCGCTCTGGATGTCCAGAAGATACCCTTCACCTGACGGGTTGGGGAACACGTCGTATTTTGGCATCAGAACTGTCGGTAGGTGTCCAGCGGTAAGCCATTACGCTCGACATACGCGTTGGAACTCTCAAGTGCGGCCTTGTTTTCGGCTTTCCAGCGTTCAGCTTTTGCACTGGCGACTGCGGCCCGAATGCCGTCTTCGGCTGCGCGGGAAAGATTGATCTTCAGATCCCGCGCCTCAGACAGCATATCGCCATCCAGTGATAGATTTGTCGATCTACGAGATGGAGCATTCATTTGATTACCCTCAGATATGCGCCATTCTACCATCACACGGTATGCGCGTCAAACATGCGCATATTACGTGAAAAGCGGAAGCCCTCTGTTCAGCGGTACGTGGCAATCAGGAGGTTTTTGGCCTGAAAAGAGCTTTGCGCTCAGTTCTTGCCTCCCCGGTTATTCTGCGACTTTTTGTTTGTGTTTATTGAACTGTTGGTCGAAGAGGTTTTTGAAGGGTCCGTTTTTCTGCATGAGTTGGTCGAGGTTTCCCTGTT
>NZ_JBQFZK010000023.1:0-48361 GCF_056542185.1 Ruegeria sp. AE4
CAGAGCCAATGATCCCAAACGCATGTTCAATACCATGCATCTGCAAAACCTTAACAAAGGCCTCTTCCGTCGTCATCTTCATAGGGGTGTTTCCTTATCTTCAGAACGCCAAAGCGTTGGTAAATTAGAGTATTTCGTCTCTGAGGTAATAGCCGACATAGGCTATGCGCTGGCCGAGGCGGCGGAAGGGTGTCAGGATGCCATGGCTGGGCAGCGGGGACGTGAAGATCGGCAGGGCAAAGGCCTTGTCTTTCTTGCCCGCGATCAGCTGTGCCATACGACGCCCGGCCTGAGCCGAGTACATAACGCCGTTGCCACCGTATCCCATCGCGTAGAACACGCGCTGTTGCGGGTCCGGTTGAAAGATACGCGGCATCATGTCGTGGCTGACATCGACCCAGCCCCACCACGAGTAATCGAGGTTGATATCCGTCAACGCCGGGAACTTTCGGGCGAGGCCCTTCTTCAGAAGCTCCAGGTGTTTTTCGTTCTCGGCGTCTCGTCCTGTTACCGCGCTGCGGCTGCCGATCTGCATCCGGTTGTCGGGCAACAAACGATAGTAATGGCGCAGGGTGCGGGTGTCCGTCAGGGGTGATCTGGTCTGAATGCCACACTCATCCAGTTCGGCCTGGGTCAGCGGCCGTGTCACCATCGAGTTCGACAGGATAGGCATCAGGCGGTGCTTTGTGCGCGTGTTCAGGCCCGGTGGGGTATAGCCCGCGGTTGCCAAGGCCACCGTTTTGGCGCGGACGATGCCGCCCGGTGTGCGCAGGTGATGCACGCCGTTTTTCGTCTGCCATCCCATGACCGGACTGCCGGTGTGAATTTTCACCCCCAGACGGCGCGCCATGTTGACGTAGCCGAACGCCAGTTTACCCGCATGGATGCAGGTCCCGTCGGGTTCCCACATGGCACCTGCGGCCTCCATATCGCGCACGTGCTTTTCGTGAAGTTCTTCCCGGGAGAGGATGCGCGAACCATAGCCGAACACATCGTTGAGCAGCTTGCTCTCTTTCTTGAGGGACGGCATGACCTTGTCGCGATGCGCGATGTAGTAGTGGCCGCCTGGCTGCGGGTCGCAATCGATATCATCCGACGCAATCAGATCGTTGAACAGCTGAAACGCTTCTGTGACCTCGGCATGCATGCGCTTGGCCACGTCCGTTCCCCACCGTTCGATCCATTGCGACCGCTTGAGCCGCCCGGATGAGATCTGGGCCTGCCCGCCATTGCGGGTGGAGCAGCCCCATGAGACGGTATTTGCTTCTAAAACAACAGCTTGAATGCCGTGTTCCTTGGCAAGATGAATGGCGGTCGACAGACCGGTATACCCCGATCCGATCACCACCACATCCGCATCCATATCGCTGGACACAGGTCCATCATCGGCCGGAGGTGTTCCGGCCGTTCCAATCCAATACGTGGGCGCGTGGTCGCGATTGTGACCCGGACCCGCATCAATGATCGGGTCATATTTGGGGTCATAACTGGCCTTGGGCCAATGACGCGGGATGCTGTTATCCACCATTCTTGTTTTTCTCCGAGGCTGCGCGCAGGGCGGCGGATCAGGCTTTGAACATTGGGCGCGCTTTGCGAAGCGCCTGTTTTACAATGATTTTACCGTCACGAACGGTGAACAGATCCGCACCTTCGGCTTCGATCCGCATTCCGTTTGCGTCGGTTCCCGAGAAGGTCCACTCGGATACGGCACGATCACCGTGGACAAAGTGGCTGTGATGGTCCCAATGGGCGTCTTTCATGCCTGCCCAGACGCCCGAAAACGCGGCGGCGATGGCTTCGGCACCTTCAACCTTGTTGCCGTATTTCTCGTCACCGGCCACGGTGTAGAACACGCAGTCGTCGGCGAAGTGGGTCATCACGCCGTCGATGTCGTGGCGGTTGAACGCGTCGAACGTGTCCGCCAGGTCCTGCGCGGTCAGGGTTTTGTTCATTTTGTACTTCCTTGTCAGTGGGGTTGTTACATTTCGTCCGGGTTCGGAACGATCAGTGTCGGGATCCTGGAGCGCCGCAAAACGCGTTTTGCGACCGTGCCCAGGAAGGTGTGCGAAAAGCCGTGATCATGCGCCCCCAATACGATCAGGTCGCAACCCAGTTCGACCGAGCGGCGCAGGATCACTTCTGCCGGATGGCCGTCAGTCACCTCGACCGAGGTGACCTGATCGCGAATTTTCCCGTCGTCGCCGTCGAACTGCGCCCAGAACTTGGCTTGCCGCTCGGCCAGAACCTTGCGCACCATCTCGTGACGACGCTCAATGGCGGTCTTGCGGGTCTCTTCGTTCATAATGAAGATTTCCATCGTGATCTTGGCGTCGTCCGACAAGGGTTCATTCACGTGCAACACGTGAATCTCCGCCCCGGTGGCCTGCGCGATGCTGGCGGCATGGCGCATGGCGTGACCCGAGTTTTCGGACAGGTCGGTGGCAAACAGGATGTTGGAGACCATCTGTTTCATGTCGTCATCCTTTCAGATCAGTAGCCAAACAGCCGTGGGAGCCACAGCGACAGTTCAGGGAAGAAGGCGATTATGAAGATCGCCACCGTGTTTGCCGCCGCAAAAGGCAGCGCGCGCAACGAGATCTGTTCGATCGAGATGTTCGAGATACCCGATGCGATGAACAGGTTCTCGCCCAGCGGCGGGGTCTGGAACCCGATGCCCAGCGTACAGACCATCACCACGCCAAAGTGGATCGGATCGATACCAACCGAATACGCTACCGGCAGCATTACCGGAACAAGGATCAGGATGGTGGCCAGTGTTTCCATGAACATGCCGACGAACAGCAGGAAGAAGATGATCAGCGCCCAAATTACATAGAGGTTGTCGGTGAAGCTGAGCATCGAATCTGCGATGATCGCCGGGATCTGGTTTTCCACCAAAAGACGTCCGAACACCGTAGCGGTGAACAGGATCAGCAGGACGCGACCGGTCAGCCATGTGGTGGCTTCAAGCGACTGGAACAGCGACTGCCAGGTCAGTTCGCGATAGATGACTACCCCCACGAACAGGGTATAGAAGATCGCGACGATTGCTGCCTCGGTCGGGGTGAAGAAGCCGGTATAGATACCACCCAAGATCACCAGCGGCGCCATCAAAGACCAGAACCCGCGATACATTTCGCAGCCCACATGGCGGATCGACCAGCCTTCGGCGACGCCTTTGTAGCCGCGCTTTTTCGACATGAAGTAGTTCAGGATCAAAAGGCTGGTGGCGATCAGGAAGGCGGGTACAAACCCGGCAATGAACAGTTTCGAAATCGAAACCGACTGGAAGGTGCCGAATTTCTCGACCGCTTCGGGTGGCGGGGCCATACCGAGCGCGGCAATGCCGAAGATCACCATCGGGATGGAGGGAGGAATGATAATCCCGAGGCCGCCAGAGGACGCAGTGATCGCCGAGGCATAGCCGCGCTCATAGCCGCGGTCGATCATTGCCGGGATCATCAGCATCCCAACAGCCGCGGTTGTTGCCGGGCCCGAGCCCGAAATTGCACCAAAGAACAGACAGGCCATGACCGTTGCGGCCGAAATACCACCGGTGAAAGGACCGGCCAGACTTTCGGCAACGTTGATCAGGCGTTTTGAGATACCGGCAGCCTCCATCAGGGCCCCGGCGAGGATAAAGGCTGGCAGCGCCATCAGCGGGAACGAGCCCACGGATGTAAAGGCGATCTGCACGAATTTGATCGGATTGTCGCCCAGATAGAGAAACGAGATCAGCGACGCGACACCCAGCGCCACCGTGATCGGCGCGCCAATGAGCAGCAAGAACAGAAATGATCCAAACAGGACCGTGACGATTTCGGATTCCATGGTTACCCCTCCCGGTCTCAGTGGTCTTTGGCCGCTTCGGCAGCGGCCTTGATCTCGTCCAGATCGATCTGGTCGGGATCGTGAATGTCCTCGCCTTTGACAAGGCGGCGGTAATTCACCTGAATGATGCGGAAGGTCATCAGCGCAAATGCGATGGGCAGCACCATGTAGATATACTTCATCTCGATGCCCAGTGTCTGGGATTTCCAGAACTTGTTCATCTTGTTGAAAACAAAGTCTGTCGCCAGATAGAGGAAGTAGACATTGAAGAAGAGCCAGAAGAGGTCGGCAAAGGCTTCGATGTATTTAATCGACCCGTCAGGCAGGAACTTGAACTGGAACGTCACGCGGTTATGCGCCCCTTTCAGGGCGGCGTAACTTGCACCGAAATAGACGAACCATACGAACATGTAGACCGAGAGTTCTTCGATCCAGCTGACCGAAAAGCCGAAGACTTCGCGCGCGATGATCTGCACGAACAAAAGGCAGACAAAGCCGGATAAGAGTATCCGGCAGATGACACTTTCTATGTTGTCCAGAAATTTCCAGAACATGTGGTTTCACTCCTCCCTGAGATGAGAAGAGCGCCGTGGCGCTCTTCCCGGTATCGCTCTGCGGCGATTATTGCTGCACCGGCTCGCGGCCGATGGCTTCCAGAACGGTGTTCAGTTTTTCGACGCCACCGATGGAGTCGTAGAATTGGGGCCATACGGCACCTGTCGCCAGTTCGATGAACTCGGCTTCGTCGTTTTCGGGATCGATGATCTCCATGCCTTTGGCGGTCAGCTCTTCCTTGATGGCGGCCTCGGAATCCCGCAGGAATTGTGCGGATGCCAGGGTGGCTTCCTGTCCTGCTTCAAGGAGGATTGCCTGATCTTCTGCGGACAGGTCCTGGAAGACCGCTTCTGAAACGATCAGCGGTTCAATCGAGAAGATGTAGCGCAGGTTGGTGACATGGTCCTGAACCTCGTAGAACTTCATCGCGTTGATGGTCAGGTAAGGGTTGTCCTGCCCGTCGACCACCTTGGTTTGCAGACCGGTGAAGGTTTCCGACCATGCCATCGGCGTCGGGTTGATGCCCCATGCCTTGTAGGTTTCGATCATGATCTCGTTCTTAGGAACGCGGATGACCAGATCCTGAAGGTCAGCAACCGATTTGACCGGTTTTTTCGAGTTGGTCAGGCGGCGGAAACCGGTATAGGTCCAGCCGATGATGCGCACGCCGGCATCACGGATGGTGTTTTCGACCAGTTCCTGACCGATTGGGCCCTGGGTCAGCTTTTCGGCATCTTCCAGGCTGAGGATCACGTAAGGCAGCGTGAAAACACCGACCGAAGGCGAGAACGGCGTGATGTTGTTGATCGCCAGCAGAGACATATCCAGCGTTCCGATCGCCGCCTCGTTCACGGTGTCCTGTTCGGACCCCAGCTGACCGTTCAGAAACAGCGTTGCGGTGTGGGCACCGCCCGATTTCTCTTCCAGCGCCTTGACGAAGGCGATGCCCAGAGCTTCCTGTGCGCTTCCTGCGCTATCGCCCACCGCGATCTTGAAGTTCTTCGCATCAGCCGTGCCCGCAACCATCAGTGCAGCAACGGAAACGGCGGCGCTGATGGTGCCAAGCTTTTTGATAAATGACATGGATGTCCTCCCATTTGTCGTGTTTCGAGGTGCGCGATGGCCTGGGGAGAAGGTGGCCAGTCCGATTCTGCCTCGGCCACAAGAGGCTATCTTGCCAACATGGTTTCGTCGTTGTTAATATTTGCGTGAAAGGTTTCACAAATGTCGAACTTTTAATATGAGACAAAACCCACTGGCCACCCGCATCGGGGACACGGACATCCGCCTTCTTCGGGTTTTCAAAACCGTTGCGGAAAGCGGAGGGTTTTCAGCGGCGGAAAATGAGCTCAACATCGGGAAATCAACAATCTCGAAACACATATCGGATCTGGAGCTTCGGCTGGATTTGAAGCTGTGCAACCGTGGCCCGGCGGGTTTTTCCCTGACTGAAGACGGCGAAAAAGTGCTGGCCGCGACAGAAGACCTGCTGATTTCGGTTTCTCAGTTCAGAACCGAAGTCAACGAGATCAAGCAGCAACTGGCAGGAAGTATCCGCGTGGCGTTGTTCGATCAGTGTACCACGAACCCAGAAGCGCGCCTTGCCCGCGCCATTCACAGGTTCAACGAAGCCGCCCCTGCCATCCAGATCGAGTTGTCGATCGAACCGCCCAACGTCATTGAGACCATGGTTATCAGCGGGCAGCTGGATGTCGGGATCATCGCCCTGCACCGCCCCTCGGCAAGCCTGCATTATGCGCCACTTTATGGGGAAAACATGTTTCTGTATTGCGGGCAGGACAATCCGTTGTTCAGCCAGTCCGCTGACACGCTGAGTTTGCGGGACATTCAGGCGTACAACTATGCGGGTCTGAACGTGAACTCGCCCAACCTGATCTATGGCCAGCAACTGGGGTTTCGGCGCGCTGCCAAAGTGCAGAACGAACAGGCCCTTGCAATTCTTATTCTGTCAGGCAGCTATCTGGGCTTTCTTCCGGACCATCTGGCGCAGGAATTTGTCGAACAGGGGCTTATGAGGCAGGTGATGCCGCAGGAAATCAAATACAGAACGCGCTTTGCGGCGGTGACACGGAAACATCCGGATCCGACACGTGCGGCCAAGCTGTTTTTGGAAACCCTGCTGAGCGTCCATTCCGACGTGCCCTGAGCCCGGCCTCGCCGCCTGTTTGCGCGTGGGCACTCCGCAAGAGGATTTGTTCACTGAAGGCATACGCCAACTGGGTGTGCGCGGCCGCGCTTGTCTTGTCCACTCGGGCGTAAGGCATGAGGAAAATGGGTCCAAAACGTCTGATTGAAAACAAGTTTGACTTGGCAATTCCAGTTTGATTTCAATCAGCAAAGACCCACACCTCTTGCCCCCAGACAACCGGAGAGCCGCATGTCATCCGACCCTGTTGCCGCCTTGCGCACTCAAACCGATCACGAGGCGCTATCATGAGCCGCGATGCCTTGCTGCAACCTTATCAGCTAAAGCACCTGACGCTGAAGAACCGGATCATGACGTCCAGTCACGAACCCGCCTATCCCGAAGATGGGATGCCGACGGAACGCTATCGTGCCTATCACGAGGTGCGGGCCAAAGCGGGGGTTGCGATGACCATGACGGCGGGGTCGGCCGTTGTCAGCCGCGACAGCCCGCCTGCGTTCAACAATATCCTGGCTTACAAGGACGAGGTGGTCCGCTGGATGGCGGAGCTGACGGATGCCTGCCATGCCCATGGCTGTGCGGTGATGATCCAGCTGACCCATCTGGGGCGGCGCACGGGCTGGAACAAGGGTGACTGGCTGCCATCCCTGTCGCCGTCGCACGACCGGGAACCGGCGCACCGGGCCTTTGCCAAGAAGATGGAAGATTTCGACATCGCGCGGATTGTGACCGATTACGCCGATGCTGCCGAACGGATGCAGGCCGCCGGGCTGGATGGAATTGAATTGCAGGCCTATGGCCATCTGATCGATCAGTTCTGGTCGCCGATGACCAATCGGATGGACGCGCCTTTTGGGGGCAATCTGGACAACCGGTTGCGCTTTGGCTTCATGGTTCTGGATGCAATCCGCGACCGCGTCGGGCGCGATTTCATCATAGGGGTCCGTTACACCGCCGACGAGGTGGAAAAGGGCGGCATCACCGAAGCGGAAGGGCTGGAGATTGCCCGAAGGCTGCGTGACAGTGGTCAGGTCGATTTCCTGAACATTATTCGCGGGCGTATTCATACCGACCCGGCCATGACGGACGTGATCCCGGTTCAGGGCATGAAAAGCGCACCCCATCTGGATTTCGCCGGGCGCGTGAGGGCCGAGGTTGGGATGCCGACCTTTCACGCCGCGCGCATTCCCGATGTGGCAACGGCACGGCATGCGGTGGCCTCGGGCCTGCTGGACATGGTCGGCATGACCCGCGCACATATGGCCGATCCGATGATCGTTGCCAAAATCCGGGCCGGACGGGAAGAGGACATCCGGCCTTGCGTTGGCGCCACCTATTGTCTTGACCGCATTTATCAGGCGGGTGAGGCGCTGTGCATCCACAACCCGGCCACCGGGCGCGAATTGTCGATGCCACATGTGATCCCCGCCGCTGAAACGCGCCGCCGCGCGGTGATTGTGGGCGCAGGCCCCGGCGGGCTTGAGGCGGCGCGGGTTGCGGCCGAGCGCGGGCATGACGTCACCGTTCTTGAGGCCGCGCCCGAACCCGGCGGTCAGGTGCGGCTGACCGCGCAATCCCGACGCCGGGCCGAGATGATCGGGATCATCGACTGGCGCATGGCCCAATGCGCGGCGCGCGACGTGACATTTCGGTTCAACACCTTTGCGGACGCCGATGCTGTAACCGCGCTTGCGCCGGACATGGTGGTGATCGCAACCGGCGGGTTGCCCGAGGTGACGGTTCTGGAGGCGGGTAACGATCTGGCGGTTACTGCCTGGGATATCCTGACCGGTGATGTGCGCCCCGGCGACAATGTCCTTATCTATGACGATGCGGGGGATCACCCGGCCCTGATGGCGGCTGAGGCTATCGCAAAAGCGGGCGGGCGGGTAGAAATCATGACCCGCGACCGAAGTTTTGCCCCCGAAATCATGGGAATGAACCTGGTGCCCTACATGCGGGCCCTGCAAAAGACCGGAGCCGTGTTCACAGTCGCCCGGACGCTGAAATCACTGGTGCGATCAGGCAATCAGCTGGAGGCAGCCATTGGAACGGATTACTCGGACCTAACAGAAAAGCGCCTGTATGATCAGGTGGTTGTCAATCAGGGTGTTTTGCCGCTGGATGATCTGTACTTCGACCTGAAACCGCTGTCGCGCAACCTGGGCGCCGTGGATTATGAAGCGCTGGTTAGCGGGTCCGGCCCCGTGTTTCCGCAATCTGTCCCAGAGGCCGGGTTTGATCTGTACCGGATCGGAGATGCCGTTTCATCACGTAACACGCATGCCGCCATTTACGATGCGCTGCGCTTGGGGCTTCGGTGGTGAGATCAATGAAGCACACCACAAGCAGCCTTTCACCTGACAGTCAGTCAAAGGACCGGACATGAGCAACACAGAGGTCATCGAAACCGTTTGGATTCCCATGCCGGACGGCGCAAAACTTGCGGCCCGGCTTTGGCTGCCCGGATCGGCGCGAACAACGCCTGTTCCCTGTGTTCTGGAATACATCCCCTATCGCCGCCGGGATCGCACCCGGATGCGGGATGAAAGTATGCATCCGCATTTCGCCGCAGCAGGCTATGCGTCGATCCGGGTGGATATCCGCGGTTATGGCGACAGCGACGGGATCCCCGAGGATGAGTATTCGCATCAGGAGATTCAGGATGGACACGACATCATCCAGTGGATTGCAGATCAGGACTGGTGCGACGGAAATGTCGGAATGTTTGGCAAAAGCTGGGGGGCGTATAACGCCTTTCAGGTGGCCGCGACCCGCCCACCAGCGCTGAAGGCGATTGCGCCGGTGATGGGAACGGATGACCGCTGGCGCGAGGATATTCACTTTTACGGCGGCTGTCTGGCCAATGACAATTTCTGGTGGGGTTCGATCATGCAGCTGTACAATGCCATGCCGCCCGACCCCGAGATCGTGGGCGCGGATCGCTGGATCGACATGTGGCGCGCACGGTTGGAGGGGGTCGAATTCTGGCCCGCCAAGTGGCTGGAACATCAGACCCATGACGACATGTGGCGGCGCGGCTCGATCTGCGAAAACTATGCGGATGTCGATGTGCCGGTGTATTTCTTTGGCGGATGGATGGACCTGTATCGCGACACGCCGTTCCGCATCGCGGAACATCTGAGCGGGCCGGTCAAGATCCTGATGGGCCCCTGGGCGCATCTGTATCCGCAAGAAGGGGTGCCGGGGCCCCGGGTCGATTTCGTCGGCGAGGTGATCCGGTTCTGGGACCATTGGCTGAAGGGGATCGACACCGGCCTGATGGACGAGCCGCCGCTGCGGTTTTTCCTGCAAGACAGTGCCGCCCCGTCCGGAACTCATGTACACCGCGAGGGGCGGTGGATCGAGGAGCCGAGCTGGCCATCGCCAAATGTCCAAGACCAGCCCTTGTGGCTGAATGACGGAACGCTGGACGCCTCCGCCGGGTCGGGCGGGGTGATGGCGGTTTGTTCGCCACAGAATTTCGGGGCCGCAGCGGGCGACATGTGTTCCTTTGCAATACCCGGAGATATGGCAGCGGATTGCCGGATCGAGGCCGCAGGGGCGCTGCAATTCAAAGCAGAGCCCTTGGAAAAGCCCATAGATATTCTGGGCCAGCCCTCGGTTGACCTGACTGTTTCTGCCGATCGGACGCAGGGTTTCGTTGCGGCCCTGCTGGTGGATGAGGCCCCGGATGGCGCGCAGACATTGATTGCTCGCGGGTTCTGCAACCTGACGCACCGGATCAGCGACACTGAACCGGTGCCGATTATACCCGGCGAAGACATGCGCGTGACTGTCCCGCTTTATGGAACCGGTTATCGGGTGTTGGCGGGTCATCGCATCGTTCTGCAAATCGCGTCTGCCTATTGGCCGGTTCTGTGGCCAGCGCCCGAGCCGGTTACACTGACGATCCGACCCGGCACATCGCGGCTGATCCTGCCCGTGCGCAGCCTGCGAGATGACGCGCCAGCCCCACGCCCTCTGCCCGAACCTCAGCGTCCTGACGTCGCCCCGCGGAAGACAAACGTCCGCTCCGGGTCGATGGAGCGTTCGGTCCACACCGATCTGACCAATGGTGAGGTGACACACAGGTATTTCCTTGACGGGGGTGTCTTTGGGCCGGTGGGCGATATTCGCCTTGACGATATCGGCACGGTGCTGAGCGATATGTCGGATCGACGCTATACCATCCAGCCGGGTGATCCATTGTCGGCAGTGGCCACAATGGAGCAAACCGCCGGTTTCGACCGCGAAGGGTGGTCAGCCAAGATCTGGACCTGTTCCGAACAAAGGGCGACAGCGACCGAATTTCACCTGACCGCTCGCCTAAAGGCGTGGTCGGGTGCCGATCTGATCTTTGAGGACGAACAGTCTTATGTCATCCCCCGCAACGGGATGTAGGCGCAGAATGGTTTACAGACCTGCCGTCTTGAGGTGTGTGGGTTCACCGGATCGAAACTGTTCAGGGCGCTTATCCAGGGACAACGTGCATCAATCGGGACCGATCTTTGAGCGGGATTGCAAAACCCTGTAGCAATGGCACAAGGAAGAAGGACGAAGGAGTGTAGCCATGACGAGTTTTTCCGAAAACCTGCGCGCCCTGCGGCATGAGTTTCACCGCAACCCCGAGCTTGGCTTTCAGGAGGACTGGACCAAGGCCCGGATCGCCGATCACCTGAGAAACCTTGGCATCGAGGTGCATGAGGGTGTCGGCGTTGTTGGTGTTCTGCGAGCGGGTCATGGCAACCGGTCCATCGGTTTGCGCGCGGATTTCGACGCGCTGCCCATTACCGAGGCCAACAGCTTTGCCTACAAATCTCAGAACCCGGGCGTGATGCATGCCTGCGGCCATGACGGCCATACGACGATGCTGCTGGGCGCAGCCGAGCTTTTGGCCAGGGATCAGGATTTTGACGGCACCGTTGTCTTCCTGTTCCAGCCCAATGAGGAGCACGGGCTGGGCGCACGAGCGATGATTGAGGAAGGCGTCCTGCGGGATTTTCCGATTGACGAAGTCTATGGCGCGCACAATCTGCCGGGCGAACCCGTTGGACGGGTTTCAACCCGCGCCGGTGTCATTTGTTGCAGCGAAAGCCTATTCGAGATCACCATCACCGGTCAGGGCGGCCATGCCTCGATGCCCCATGTCGGGCGCGAGACAATCACGCCCGCAGCAGAGCTTGTTCTGGCCTTGCAAACCATCGTTTCGCGAAAGCTTGCCCCATTGTCTGGCGCGGTCGTTTCCGTGACCGAGTTCATCACCGATGGGCAGCGCAACGTCCTGCCGGGTCGAACAGTGTTGAAAGGGGACGCACGGGCGATGTCCCCCGATGACCGCGCGCGGATTGAACACCACATGCGGCAGATCGCGGCGGGCGTGGCGGAAAGCCACGGTGTCACGGTGATGGTGGATTTCCGGACCGAATTCATCGAGGCAATCAACGATACCGATGCCGCAACCCATGTGGTTTCAGCAGCAAAAACGCTGGGTCTGGAGGTTAACGACGACCGGACCGCCATGTCGTTTTCCGAGGATTTCGCGGAATTTGCAGCAGCGGTACCGGGGTGTTTTCTGCTGATCGGCAATGGAACCGAGGGGTCGAATGGCCGCCCCCTGCACGCGAATGACTATGATTTCAACGACGCGCTGCTGCCATTGGGAGCAAACCTGTGGGCCGAACTGGTGCGGCAACGCCTGCCTGTGACCACCTGACTGCGCAGGACGATCCATGGATTTTCCGGATCGCCGTTCAGGTCGTTCTGAAAATTCAGGTTCGGATGCCGGTCTTTTCCAGAATAATCAGCGTGCAGCTTCTATGGGCGCGCATGCCGAACCCGACCATTCAGCACCGGATGCGCCGGTCAGGAACCCATCGCTTAGCCTTATACCGGGATCGTCCGTGCGCAGGGCATGTTCCAGATCGCCCCGGTCAAGTTGCCCATCCAACCGCTGACGGTAGAGCGCACACAGCCTTGGGAAGCCCTGAGATTGCGGCGACAGGCGCAGGGCCGCAACGCCCGCGCTTTGCAGCAACTCGACCTGATGATCCGTGCAGGCATAGCTGTCTGACAAGGTCTGCACGCCGTTCATGGCCATGAATGCTTGTCCATCGCCGGTCAGCACATCCAGCCCGTCGGGATCGTTTTCGCAGGCAAACTGGCAGTTGTCTTTGCTGCGCCCATGCAGGCGCGCGTGGTAACACCGGCCGGAGATGGCCAGCGGCAGGCGACCATGGCCCCAAACCTCGACTGCGACACCCAGACTGGCGGCGGCTTGTGCCAGAACCCTGACCGAGGCGATTGGCAGTTCCGGTGGCAGGCAAATGCGGCGCGCGCCACGTGACACCAGCCATGCCAATGTGCCTTCGTTATAGACATTGATCAGGGGTCCGACATCGAAAGCCGTGGTCTGGGGCAGATGCGCCAGCGCGGTCAGGTCGTTGATCTCGACCGTGACCCCCAGATCCGCCAGATCGGCGGTCAGCTTGCGTTCACGCTTGAGCGTCACCAGTGCAAGACTGGTCAGCGCAACCTGTTTGCCTGCCTCAACCAGCCGGGCAATCGCGTCGGGAATCCGGTCCTGATAAAACGGCAGGCGCTTGGAACAAACCAGCTCGCCCAGCACGATGCGGTCGACGGGGGTTTGCGCCAAATCCTCATAAAAGGATGTCCAGCTATCGGCGGGCCAGAAAAACTGGTTGGGGCCAACGGTCAGTTCCATCGCGCTATCTCCAGGTTTTTTTGTATGCGCCGGTTGTCATGGCCTGCCCTTCGGACAAACGGGCCAGCATCCCCTCGGGCAGAGGGCGCCCGGCCTCAAGCGCGTCGACAGCGGCACGGAAGTTCCGAACCACCTGCGCGACGTAGGATTTCGAACGCTGGCGCCCTTCGATCTTCAGCGCGGTGACACCGGCCTTCTGCAATTGCGGGATCAGCCGTTCCGCGTTCAGGCTGACGGGGTCTTCGAACAGGTGGCCCGTCTTTTCACCTGCGGAAAAGCACCCTTTGCACAGTGTCGGATAGGGTGCAGGCTGGTTTCGTTCGACCCGGTGGATCAGGTAGCCACCCAGACGGGTGTTCAACGCGCCCTTGTCGTTCTGGTATTCAACATGGCTGGCGGGCGAACAGACGCCATTCATGTTCGGAGACAGCCCGGTGGCATAAGAGGACAGCGAACAGCGACCTTCGGCCATCACACAGAGCCCGCCGAACACAAAAACCTCGGTCTCGACTTCTGTTTCGGCGTTGATGGCGGCGATTTCGGGAACCGACAGCACGCGCGGCAGGACCACGCGTTTGACGCCAAAAGTTTCGGCATAGAAGTTGATCACATCGGCATTCGCCGCCGCGGCCTGCACGGACAGGTGCCTGCGCAGCCCCGGATGGTTGCACGCGGCATAATCCAGCAGCCCGATATCGGCGAGGATCACGGCATCCGCGCCGCAGGTTTCCGCATCGGCCACGGCGCGGTGCCAGATTGCTTCGCTGCCCGCGCGGGGAAACGTGTTGATCGCAACCAGCACCCTGGCCCCGTGGTCATGGGCAAAGGCAACGCCCGCGCGCATTTCGGCCCGGTCGAAGTTCAGACCGGGAAAGTTGCGCGCATTGGTTTCATCATTGAAGCCGCAATAGACCGTATGCGCCCCGGCCTTGACGGCTGCGCGCAAGGCGGCGGGCGTTCCTGCCGGGCAGACGATTCCCATTACCATAGTACAGCGTCTTCCGGTCGGGTCAGGTACAGGCCGGTTCGACGTTCCACCAACGCGATGAGCTGCTTGAGCGGGCGCGCAAGCGGGCCGGAGAGGGCTGCGGCCTCGTGCGCGAGGTCCAGTTCTGCGTCGTCGATTGCATTGCGCAGGGCCAGCGCCGCGGCCGTATCGCCCTCGATCACCAGATCACGTGAGAAGAACAGCGCATCGCCGTCAAACGCGCCGTGAACCAGCCCAAGAAGGGCCGCCAGAGGGCCGGAAATACGCGCAACCCCTGTCCCGCTGCGCCGGGTCAGTGTCACCTTTGGGGCACCGCCATTCGGATCAAGCAGCAGGGCAACAGGCAAATCCGTCGGATCAAGAACGAAAACTGATCTTCCGTATAGGCCAAGCCGTTGAAACATTTCCGGATTTTTCTTTGCGATCCGGCGCGTGAAGACCGTCAGCGACAGTGATAAGGGGGCAAGCGGCGCTATCCGAAGCGTGGCCGCCAAAGCCGCCGGGCAGCGCGGTATCGTGTTCTCAGGAACGGGCAATAAGACCTCCTGCTGTCTCAACATTGTGACCTTGGATGCCTTCCTAGGACGATCGCGGCAGGGGTGACTTGACGGTTGTCAATTCGACCCCTCGCTTTCGTTGCTAGAGGGTGGACACCACCGTCGGAGCAGCCCCATTCGCACCCTGCCGCAATATCCCAGCCTACGGCATTTTCTGAAATGGTGCGAGGACACCGGACAGTTCAGGCGCATCCCTGATCCGGTTTCCGTGCGCCACCAGATGACCGCTGTTCACCGCTCCGTGCTTGAGGCGGGCGGACCGGTTCTGCAATTTGACCACCCGACAGACGTGTCCACTGATCGGCTCGATACCCCGGTCGTCGTCAACCTGTTCGGAACGGCAGAGCGGGTTGCTGCCGGGCTGGGTGTCACACCCGACGGGCTGGACGATCTGGGCGCCTTTCTGGCCGCGCTGCGAGCCCCGACGCCGCCGGACGGGGTGCGGGACGCGCTGGCCAGATGGCCGATGCTGAAGGCGGCCCTGTCGACCCGGCCGAAACTGGTCAGAACTGCCCCGGTTCAAAGCGTCTGCCACAGCGGGGCGGATGTGGACCTGACAGCGCTGCCGGTCCAGACGCACTGGCCCGGTGATGTCGGGCCGCTGATCACATGGCCCGTGGTCCTTACCCGGCCCTACGGCAGCGATCCCAACGCGGCGCAAGGCTATAACGCGGGGGTTTACCGCATTCAGGTGCTGGACCGGAACCGTGTCATCATGCGCTGGCTGCCCCATCGCGGCGGCGCGGCGCATCACCGAAGCTGGGCGAGGTGCGCCGAAAAGATGCCCGTCGCCATTGTGCTGGGCGCAAACCCCGCGACGCTGTTGTCGGCGGCCTTGCCCTTGCCAGAGGCGGTATCCGAGCTGACATTTGCCGGTGCCCTGAACCAGAAGCGCCCACATCTGATCCCGGCCAGAACCATCCCCCTGCTGGTCCCTGCAGATGCCGAGATTGTTCTGGAAGGTTGGGTTTCACCAAGCGAAACCGCCCCCGAGGGGCCTTTTGGGGATCATACCGGCTATTACAACCCGGCTGAACCCTTTCCGGTGATGCAGGTCAGCGCTGTCACCCATCGGGACACGCCGCTGTATCTTTCGACCTATACCGGGCGGCCACCGGACGAGCCGTCGATCATTGGCGAGGTGTTCAACCGCCTGGCCCTGCCGACCATCCGTGCGCAGATCCCCGAAATCCACGATCTTTGGCTGCCGCCCGCCGCCTGTTCCTATCGTATGGCAATCGTTGCCATCGACAAACGATATCCGGGGCAGGCCCGGCGCGTGATGATGGCTCTGTGGGGAATGCTGCCGCAATTCAGCTATACGAAAATGATCATCGCGGTCGATGCCGATATCGACCCGCGAAACTGGGAGGATATTGCCTGGGCGCTTGCCACACGCATGGACCCGGGCCGGGATGTGATGGTACTGGACAGGACACCTATGGATTATCTGGATTTTGCATCGCCCGAACCCGGTCTGGCCGGAAAAATCGGCATCGACGCCACGACGAAACTGGGCAGTGAAACGCAGCGGGAATGGGGGACGGTGATGCACACTGCGGATGGAGATCACGCCTTTGCGGAAGACCTTGTAAACCGATTGATGCCGGAGCTGAGAGCATGACAAACACCCGTGTTGTTCTGGGGGTATCCGGTGCGTCGGGCGCGGCGTTGGGCCTTGCCGTGGCCCGGTGTCTGGCGTCATCGGATATCGAGACCGATCTTGTGGTCAGCGCAGCCGGGATGCGGACCCTTGCGCAGGAATGCGGCCCGGACGCTTTGCCAAACCTGCGGCAACTGGTGACGCGGCATCACCCGAGCGCCGATATCGGTGCCAGCATTGCGTCCGGGTCGGTTCCGGTATCCGGCATGATCGTTGCGCCCTGTTCCATGCGAACGCTTGCCGCAATTGCGCATGGGCTGGACGATAACCTGCTGACGCGCGCCGCCAGTGTTCAGCTCAAGGAACGCAGGCCGTTGGTTTTACTGACACGCGAAGCACCGTTGACGCTGGCCCATTTGCGCAACATGACGGCGGCGGCAGAAATGGGGGCCGTCATCCTGCCCCCGGTTCCTGCGTTTTATCTGAAGCCCGACACCCTGATGGATATCGTGTCCCAGATCGCTGCACGCGCGGTGGACTGCCTGCGCATTTGTGACCCGGTGGCGCAAGAGTGGCGCCCGCAATGCGCTGGTGGGTGAGTTCGGACGCCTCCGGCGGGAGTATTTGGAAAAAGATGAAGTCGCCTGAAGGGCCGAGACGAGACATCTTTAGGAGCGTCTTATTGGCCTTGCCTGCCTGTAGACGGGTTTTGAGCGTTAACACCGCAGTCTGGCGCCTGTCGGGTCAAACGGTGCCTCGGCCAGTACGCGCGCCTTGTGCGGTTTACCGATGACCTGAATGACCACCTCATCGCCCGGCTGTGCCCTGTTTGGATTGCGGAACCCCAGCGCCAGCGATTTCCCGACCGAATAGCCGAACGCCCCCGACGTGACACGACCCACGGGCGCGCCGTCGGGGGTAAAGATCGGCTCACCCCCGGTTGCGTCGGCATCTTCGGTCACATCCAGTTCGAAGACGGACAGCACCTCGCGCGCGGGGTTGTCCTTGACGGACAGATAGGCGTCTTTGTGCAGGAAATCCTTGTCCAGCTTGATCAGACCTGCCAGCCTGACCTCTTGCGGCCAGTATTCCTGAGAATACTCGCGCCCCCACGAGCCATAGCCCTTTTCGATCCGCAGCGCCCCCAGCGCGCGCCCGCCCACCGGACCGCCACCACAGTCTTTGGCAGCCTCAAGCAGGGCGGTGTAGAGCGCCACCTGATCCCCCTCGGCGCAGTGCAGTTCCCAGCCCAGATCGCCGGTAAAGCTGACCCGGATGGCCACGCATTCGACACCAGCAACCGTGATTTTCTGCGACCGCATGAAGCGGAACGCCTCGTTCGACAGATCGGCATTGGTCAGGCGTGCCAGCGCTTCGCGTGACCTGGGGCCTGCGACGTTGAACCCCGCGACGCGGTCGGTGGCGACCTCAAGCGTGGTGCCCTCGGGCATTTCCACCATTTGAAAGAAGCGCTGATGATAGCGTTCGGCCATGCCCGACCCGATCATCATGTATTCATCCTCGGCCAGCTTGGTGATGGTGAAATCGCCCGCCACGCCACCGCGAACCGAGATCAGTGGCGTCAGACAGCTGCGCCCCACTTCGGTGGGCACCCGATTGGCCACCAGACGGTCCAGCCAGTCATGGGCACCGGGGCCCTTGATCATGTAATTGGCGAAGTTCGAGATATCGATCACGCCCACGCTGTCGCGCAGCATCTGCACCTCACGGCCTACGGGCTTCCACCAGTTCTGGCGGGTAAAGCCGGTGGTCTCTTCAGTGCCGGGTTCATCGGCGAACCAGAGCGGATGTTCCCAGCCGCAATTGAGGCCAAAGACACAGCCCATCTGCTTCTGCATCTCATAGGCGGGGCGTAAACGGGCCGGGCGGCCTGCGCTGCGTTCCTCGTTGGGGAAATGGATCTTGAAGCGGTGGGTGTAGGCATCCCGAACGCGGGCCTTGGTGAATTTCTTGTCGGCCCAGTCGCCAAACCGGGCCAGATCCCAGGCGAACATGTCATATTGCGGCTCGCCCTCGATCATCCATTGCGCCGCCAGCAGACCCAAGCCCCCGGATTGCGAGAAGCCGGGGATCAGACCGCCGCAGAGGAAATAGTTCTTCAGCTCGGGCACCGGCCCCCACAGCATGTTGGCGTCGGGCGACCAGATCATCGGCCCGTTGATCACGCGTTTCACCCCGGCAGTGGCCGCGACCGGCACGCGTTCGGTGGCGCGGATGACGTTTTCCATGATCCGGTCCAGATCGTCGGGGAACAGATCATGCGCGAAGTCGAGCGGCGTGCCGTCCTCGGCCCAGAACTTCATATCTTTCTCATAGGCCCCGATCAGAAGGCCGTTGCCTTCCTGCCGGAAGTAATATTCGCCGTCGCGGTCAGCGATCGAGGGCAAACGACGGCCCAGACTGGCGACCTCGTCGATGCTTTCGGTCACGAAATACTGATGCTCGGTCGGTTGCAGCGGCAGGGTCAGACCCGCCAGCGCCGCTACCTCGCGGCCCCAGAGACCGGCGGCGTTGACAACCCATTGCGTGTGAATGTCGCCTTTGGGCGTGCGCACGATCCAGCTGCCGTCGGGTTGTTGTTCGGTTCCCGTCACCGGGCAGAACCGTTCGATGGTGGCCCCCATGGCGCGGGCCCCGGCGGCATAGGCGTGCGGCACGCCCGACGGGTCGACATTGCCGCCATCGGGTTCATACATGATGCAGCGGATGTCATCGAACTGCGCCAGCGGGTGCAGTTCCTTGGCTTCTTCACGGCTGACTTCGTAGAAGTTCAGACCATAAAACCGGGCTTTCGCCTCTTGCAGGCGCAACTGCTGCTCACGCTCTTCGGTCTGGGCCAGATAGAGCGAGCCGGGCTGGAATACGCCGCAGCTTTGGCCGGTTTCCTGTTCCAGCTGTTTATACAGATTCATCGTATAATGCTGGATACGGGTGATGTTGTTGTTGTCGTGCAACCCGTGGATATTCGCCGCTGCGTGCCAGGTCGAGCCGGAGGTCAACTCATTCCGTTCCAGCAGGACAACGTCGGTCCAGCCAAGCTTGGCCAGATGGTACAGGATCGAACAGCCCGCAAGGCCCCCTCCGATCACGACAGCTTGTGCATGAGTTTTCATGAGTGCATGTCCCTTGGTCCGCCGTAGCTCAGGTGGCGATTTCTTTCATGACAGCCAGAAATCTGGCGATTTCGCCGATTGAGTTGTAGTGGCACATCGAGACCCGGACGCAGGCGTCATAACCCAGCGGTGTCAATATGTTGCCAGAGTAATGGTCGGCTTTGCGCAAATGGGTGCGAATACTTTCATCGTTCAGCCGTTTGACGACATCTGCCGAGGCCACACCCTGAACGCGAAGCGACACCAGCCCTTCGCGTGCGGGGTTGTCGGCACCGCCCAGAATGGTGACCTTCTCCATCTCGGCCAGACCGCTCAGGTTGCCGGTGCCGTGGATCATCGCGTCGGTCAGCGCCTTTTCCTGCGCGTGGATGGCTTCGCCCGCTGCCAGAAATCTGGCACGCCGGTCGGTGGCGTCGCTGACCTGACTGCCAAGCCATTCGAAATAAGACACAACGTCGGACATGGTCGCATAAGCCCCGGTGTCGCGCGTGCCCATTTCCCAGTTATCTGCCGGGCCGTCCAAAAGGGCATTGTGTTCAAGTCGGGTCAGCCGGTCGGAAATCCACGCCACACCGTAGCCATGACGCGAAAACACCTTGTAGGGCGAGATCACGTAGCCGTCGACGTCATACGCGCTCAGGTCAATCTGGCCATGGGCGGCGTGCTGGATGCCATCGACAATGATGAAACAGTCTGGCGCCACGGCGCGAATAGCCTGCGAAACAGCGGCCACATCGACGCCCATGCCCGTCACGGGTGAGGTGTGCAGGATTGTCGCCACTTTGGTGTTGGGGGTAACAGCTGCGGCATAGGCCCCGGCTGTTACGGTGCCGGTGTCGTCATCATGGGGCACCAGCACATGGGCCTGCCCGGCAATACGGGCCCAACGATCAGAGGCTGACCGTGTGGCGGGGTGTTCCAGTGTCGACCCCAGCACAACCCCCGGACCGGTTCCCAGACAGGCGTTCATGATCAGCCGGAACAGAAGTTCGGTGCCGCTTTCACCGACAAAGAACTGACCACCGGGTGCATTCATGAAATCCCGCATATCGGCCTTGGCCGCGTTGATCGTGGCAACCAGAGCATGAGACCCCGGATTGTCGCGCCCCTGATTGTCGGGGATTGCGGCGTGACGTGCCGAGCTGTCCAGCACGGATTTCAGTGTCAAAGCCCCACCGGCGTTTTCGAAAAATATCCGCTCGCCCTGTTCGGGGCAGTGATCGATCTGGGCAAAACGGTTGCGGATCCGGTTCAGCAGGCTTTCCGAAATTTGGCTCATGAAAAGCGGCACCTTTGTATTTTGTGAACGTTTGATGTTTCAGACAAGCCCAAGATGGTTTCCCCGCGGGGCAGGCCAAATTTCCCGTGACTGTGCGGCTGGTTCAACATGTGCTTCAATCCCGATCGGCCCTTATTCCGACTATGGCGTAGAGGGCGCGGTATCTTGTTCTTTTGCGACGTAAATACAGTCACGTCTGCGACACGGCGCGTTGAGTGGGCTGGAATACCCGCCCCATATCCCGGTGCGCACCCGCCTTTGATGCGGGCAGCCGACCGGGGCGGTTTCCATGCTTTTGCCTGACCCACGGCTATAGCAGATCAAACAACCGCCCCGGAACAGTCCCGTGCCTTGGCAGGTCAAGCGCCCGCATCAGGGCAAACATCATGGCCTGATTGGACGTCACAACAGGTTTATCAAGCGCCGCTTCGATCCGGTCTATGGCCTCGACTGCGCGCATGTCGGTGCAGCTGAGTATGATGGCCTCGGCCTTTGGGTGGTCGGCCTGCATGGCAAGGTCGAAAACCTCGTCCGGGGTCAGTTCGCCCTGCCCGTAATTGCCCAGTTCTCGGCCGATATCGGCGCATTTTACCGTTGCGATCCGGTTCTGCGTCAGAAAATCCATGGCCTGCGTGTTGATCTCGCCCAGATAGGGTGAGGAAAAACCGACCCTGGACACGCCAAGCGCATGGATCGCAGCAACAAGCGCCCCAGCGGCGGTAATACACACGGCCCCCGACGCGGCCCTGATGTCCTGCGCCAGCTGGTGGTCAAAGGACGGGCCATGGGTCAACGTGGCCGAGGTACAGCCATAGAGCACCACATCGGGCCGAACGCCCGAGATCATCTTGAGGTCGTGGCTGATATCCGAGGCCCCCAGACCCGCCATCTGATCCGATCCGGGGATCTCATCCACGTCATAGCCACCCATTCGCTGAAAATGCACCGTCGTGTCCGGGCAGCGCATCAGCATCATGTCAGCTTCGAGATTGGTGTTGGTAAAGGGCACCAGCACCCCGATTTTGGCCCGTGTCCGGGTTTCAAAGGTCATGACGTCACCTCTTTCAGAACAGTCAGGCAGCGCTCCATCACTGCCGTGTCGCAGATCGTGGCGCGCAGGCAATCCGCGAGGCCATAGCCGCCCATTCCGCGCATGAGCAAACCCGCTTTGCGCAACGCGGCATCCGCTTTTTGCGCCGTCGCGGCATCGGCAAAGCGGATCAGGACAAAATTGGTGTGGCTGCGCGGAACAGATAATCCCAGCGCCCGGCACCCATCGGCAAAGCCATCCCGGATGGCGGCGGTTCTGGCAACCGTGTCGCGCATGTGGGGCTGATCCTGCATCGCTGCCGTTGCCATGGCCTGAGAGAGGGTCGATACGTTGTTGGGGTTGAGCAGCTTTCGCAGCTCAATCGCGACCTCTGACGGGAAAAGACCCCAACCCACGCGCGCGCCCGCCAGACCGTAAGCCTTTGAGAAGGTGCGTATGACCACGGTATCCCCACGTGTGATGAGGGCAAAGATTTCAGCCGGGTCGTGATCGCGGTCGGCGAATTCGGCATAGGCCTGATCGACCACCAGCAGCACGTTCCCGGGCAGGGTGCCGCGCAGGCGGATGATCTCGGTATTCGGGATCAGGGTGCCGGTCGGGTTGCCGGGGTTGCAGACAAAGACGATCCGGGTTTCAGGCGTGACAGCGGCCAGAATGTCATCGACCGAGACGGTCAGATCAACCTCGCGCGCTTTCACATAATCTGCCCGCACCTGCGCCGTGGCTGAGGCCACATAGGCATAGCCGTAATCCGTGCCCAATACATGGTCGCCCGGCCCTGAATAAGCGCGGATCAGGCAGCCGATCAACTCCATCGATCCGGCACCGCACAGGATGTTGTCGGCTGGCACCCCGTGCGCCTGAGCGATGGCCGCGCGCAGGTCCGACCAGTCGGGATCGGGATAAAGCGGCATCCGGTGCAATGCCGCCTGGCCCGCCGCAGTTGCGGCAGGGCTGACCGGAAAGGCGCTTTCATTCTGGGCCAGAGATACAGTGTCCGGCGCGCCCAGATCGGCCAGCGCATAGGCCGCCATGGCACGAATGTGACCAACTGCGCGGATCATGAGGCACCCCCATAGGCTTTGGCCCCTTCTTCCGTGACCAGCCCGCGCCTGAGGTCCAGCGCCAGCGCCTTGGGGTCGCGCGCGGCCGGATTGCCAAAGCCGCCGCCGCCGGGGGTGTCGAAGATCAGGTAATCGCCGCTTTCCACGCGCAGCTCGCCCTTGCCCGGAATGTCTGCGCCGCCATCGCGGAACCGGATACGCCCCGGTGCGCCGGGCAGGCCGCCCATGCGACCCAGAGCGGGGAATTTCAGTCGTTCAACCGACAGGAAGACGATGAAGGGGGCATCGTTCGCGGACGTCATCTCGATCCGCTGACCCAATCCGCCCCTGAACTGGCCCGCGCCGCCCGAGTCGGGCAACAATTCGCGTCGCCACATGATCACGGGTGCGACACTTTCGGTTATCTCGACCTGCGAGCCGAACACCCCCGAAGGGTAGGCTGTCGCGGACAGGCCATCCGCGTGGGGTCGCGCCCCGGTGCCGCCATTGTGAACGGGTTCGATGGCAAATTCGCGCCCGCCATTCGACGCCACTTCGGGAGCGTGGCGCATTGGCAGGTCGAACATGCACGAGGCCCCTTCGGCAGGCACCTGTTCGGGCAGCGCCTGATGCAGGCAGCCCAGAACCAGATCCGGTGTGACCTGTCCCAGCGTATGCCGCATGGCCACTGGCACCGGATGCTGGGCGTTCAGGATGCAACCCTTGGGGCCTTCCACCGTGAAAGGTTCCAACGAGCCTGCGTTGTTCGGGATATCCGGCCCGACGATGCAACGCAGGGCAAAGACCGTATAGGCGGTGGCATAGTTCAAAGGCACGTTGATGCCCTTTTTCGAACACCCGGACGTGCCCGTGAAATCAACATGCATCCCGTCTTTGGTGACGGTGAGCGTCGCGTGCAGCTCCAGCTCGGCCTCATAGCCGTCCATGTGCAGCACGTTTTTGTAAACGCCTTCGGGCACCTCGGCGATGGCCTGCAACGCGCCTTTGCGCGAGGTGTCGATGATATAGGTGCCAAGCCTGTCCAGATCATCGATCCCGAACTCCTCCATCATCGCAACAAGGCGGTTCACCCCGGCCTCGCAACAGGCGATCAGGGCGTAGATGTCGCCCTCATTGGCCACAGGCTCGCGCGAGTTGGCGCGGATGATATCCATCAGCAGCGCATTGGGCGTTCCGGCCTCGACCAGTTTGCAAGGCGGGATCAGCAGGCCTTCGTCATAGATGTCCGAGCCTTCAGGTCCCATACCCAGACCGCCCAGATCCACCAGATGCGAGGTGCAGGAGGTAAAGCCCACCACCTTGCCGTCCTTGAACGCGGGCATCATCAACAGGAAGTCGTTCAGATGCCCCGAGGCCAGCCACGGGTCGTTTGTCATGTAGATGTCGCCGGGGCGCATGTCCTGCACCGCGAAACGGGCGCGCAGGTGCAGCACGGCCTCGGCCATGGTGTTGATATGGCCAGGTGTTCCGGTCACGGCCTGCGCCAGCATCCGGCCATTCACGTCGAATATCCCGGCGGAAATGTCACCGCATTCACGCACGATGGGCGAAAAAGCTGCGCGGATCAGGGTCTGGCCCTGTTCTTCGACCACAGCCAGCAGACGGTTCCACATCACTTGCAGGCGGGCGGGGGACAGATCAGCGGTCATCATGCGCCTCCTTTCTGGTCCTGTATCAGGACAAGGTTGCCGATTGCGTCCATCTGGGCCGAGAAATCGGCGGAAACGAGTGTGGTTGTTTGTGGTTCATGGATCAGCGCGGGGCCTGCCACATGGTCACCGGGGCGCATATCGGCGCGGGCGAGAAAGGCGGCCTGTTTTACCGTGCCATCCAGATCACAGGTGATGGGGCGCGTCTGCGTGACCTGAAATGCGGTTTTGCCCGGCGTTTCCGACACTGTGGGCACCGCTTTGTCCGGGGTGGCAACGCGAACGGCCCAGTTGAGAACCTCGATCTTCATCCCCGGCACAGGGCGTGAGAATTGTTTGCGGTATTCCTCTTCGAATGCGGCCGTCAGCGGGGCGATATCCCGGCGTGTGAGGGCGCGGTCCGGCAAGGTAATCTCGACCTCATGCCCTTGCCCGCTATAGCGCATAAAGGCGGTGCGCAGGGTTTCGGTGGGTGCATCCCCTGCCCCTTGGGCGACGACCTCTTTTGCTTCGGCAATCATCGTATCGAACAGGGCGTTCACCCCGTCCATGTCCATGCTGTCGAGCAGAGAATAGCGCGAGCGGACGATTTCGAAGGATACCGGGGCAAACAGGAACCCAACCGCCGAACCGACACCGGGATTGGGCGGGATCACGATACGCGACACCCCGGCGGACCGGGCGACGCGGGTGGCATGCAGCGGCCCGTTGCCACCAAAGGCAATCATGGTGCGCGGGTCAAGGTCCTTGCCGCTTTCGACCGCATGCATCCGCCCGGCGCTGGCCATGCTTTCGACAACGATGCGGCTGACCCCATCTGCCGCACCTGTCGCATCCAGCCCCAGTTTGTCCCCGATCACACGGCTCAGGGCGGCCTTTGCCCCATCGGGGTCAAGCTGGATATGCCCCTCGGCAAAGGTGTCGGGCACGATATAGCCCAGAGTGATGTCGCTGTCGGTCACGGTCGGATCGACGCCGCCGCGCATGAAAGCGACCGGCCCGGGCTCTGAGCCTGCCGATTTTGGCCCGACCGTCAGACGCCCGAGACGGTCAACACCCGCGATCGAACCGCCGCCAGCACCGATTTCAATCATCTCGATCACCGGAATGCGCACCGGCATTCCCGACCCCTTGATGAACCGCGCTGCGCGGGCGATTTCGAATGAGCGCGATGTCTGGGGTCGCGCCTTGTCGATCAGGCAGAGCTTGGCGGTTGTGCCACCGACGTCAAAGGACAGGACTTGGTCCAACCCGGCACGCGCGGCGATGCGGGCGGCCAGAATGGCCCCTCCGGCGGGGCCGGATTCCACCAGACGAACGGGGAAACGCGTGGCGGTGCCGATCGTGCACATACCGCCGCCTGCCGTCATCATCAGGATCGGACAGGTTACGCCCTCGGCCGTGAACTGATCCACAAACCGGGTCAGATAGTTTTCCATCAACGGTTGAATATAGGCGTTGGCCACAGTGGTGCAGAGCCGGTCAAATTCACGCGCTTCGGGGCTGACATCGGACGAGATCGAGACGGTCAAGCCGGGGCGGTGTCGCGCCAGAAGATCGCGCAAGCGCCGTTCGTGGGTCGGGTTGGCGTAAGAGTGCATCAGGCAGATGGCCACCGCCTCGACCCCGCTGGCGTCAATCTCGGCCAGCAACCGGTCTACTTTCCCTTCATCCAGTTCAATCAGCACCTTGCCTTCTGCCGACATGCGTTCGCCTATGGTCAACGAGCGTTCGCGCGGCACCAGCATGTCCGGCTTTTCAAGGTTGATGTCGTATTGGGAATACCGACGCTCGTACCCGATATCGAGAATATCGCGGAACCCTTCGGTGCAGACCGTGGTCACGACCGCCCCGCGCCGCTCGATCAGCGCGTTGGTTGCCAGAGTTGTTCCGTGAATGAATCCGGTGACATCCTTCAGCGACCGGCCAGTCTGCGCCATGACGCGCCGCGCACCTTCCAGTGCGCCTTCTGCCGGGTTCTGGTGCGTGGTCAGGGTTTTGGTGGAGGCTAGTATCGTCTCATCACCCGAGACGAGGACCGTGTCGGTAAAAGTGCCGCCAATATCGATGGCGAGGCGCAGAGCGGTTGTCATGAGGTATTCCGTTGTCGTCTGAAAGCAGGCAGGCAGAACGGCCCCGCAGGGCGGTTACCGGCGCGTCGTGACCAGATCACAGCCGGTCGCACGGCGATCAAGGCGGGTGGGAATACACTGACAGGTCATACAGTTTTTTCCCCTACTGCGCCCCGCTTCACTAGCTGATTTACGACAGATTGGCCCGCAAGCGACACATTTGTCGCCGCAGACCTGTCTACACTGAACTTGCCTGGGGTGAGTCTAAGGGTGCTTTAGGTGAACCGTTTCACCGGTTTGCAGGGCCTGCTGTGCTGCCAATCCCATTCGCACCGCCCACAGACCGTCTTGCACTGTTACATCCGGTTCGGCCTTGTGCCCGCGCACCAGATCCAGGAACCCCCTGTGCTGATAATAGGTCGAGCCGTTGTGATCACCGGCAGCCAGCAAGCGGGGATCGACAGGGATATCCTGCGATATTGGCCCCTTGGGGTCCCGCGGGCTGACGATGACCTGCGGCACGGGCGGCGTTCCCAGATGGTCGGGCCAGAACCGTCCCGGCCCCGGCACCAGAGCCTCGACCTTGGCGTTGGGCCCGATGGCCGAAATCTCCTCCTGATAGCGGGTGCCTTCGGCAAACATGCACAGCTCGAGCATCGCGCGCGCGCCATTGGCGAAATCGACCAGAACATAGCCGTGATCCAGTATGTCAGGCGTTTCGCCCTCGTAGGTTTCGTCCAGATGGTTCACCGCCTGTCCGCCGCTTGCGGCGATCCGCACCGGGTCGGATTGCAGGATCAGCCGCATCAGATCGAAGAAGTGGCAACATTTCTCGACAAAGGTGCCGCCGGTGTTGCGGTTGAACCGGTTCCAGTCGCCGACTTTCGGCAGAAACGGAAAGCGATGTTCCCGGATCGACAGCATCCTGACCCCGCCTGTGTCCCCGATCTTGTCGATCAGGGTCGCGATGGGCGGCATATAGCGGTATTCCATCGCAACCCAGATCGGGTGTGGATAGTCGCGCTGAACCTTCTCTAGCCTTGCGGCGTCCTGGGGGTTGGTGAACAGGGGCTTTTCCACCAATAGCGGCAAGGGGCGCGTTTGCGCGATTTCACAGACCTGATCGACATGCAGATGGTTTGGGCTGGCGATGACAAGGCAGTCCAGGTCTTCGATATCCAACACCTCTTGCACCGATTGTACCATAACCGAACCCGGCGCAATCGCCTGCGCGGCTTTTGCCATCCCGGGATCGGGCTCGAATATCGCCGCGACACGCGTGCCGACCAGCAAGGCGATATTGTGCAGGTGTTCCTGCCCCATCATGCCACATCCGATCAGCCCGTAATTGATGGTCCGGGTCATGCGCGTTTCCTTTTACTTCAGACGTTGGACATAGGTGGCCCGGTCCGGGTCGAACCAGGTCTTTGAAAATTCGACAGGTTCGGCCTTGTCCGACCAGCTGAACCGTTCGATATAACCCACCGTTTCACCGGCGGCTTTGGTGAACACCGCGGGCGTCCAATCGGGCAACTGGCCAATCGATACGCGATCTTCGGCCCGTGATATCCAGAAACCCAGCTGGTGCTGATAATAGCGGTAGAGCGAGTCCGACAGCAGGCTTCGCTTGATCAGGCCGGCTGATTCGTCCAGCCAGATTTCCTCGACCGCGATGATTGTGTCATTCAGATAGCGCATCCGACGTACGCGCGATCCGGAGTCCGAGGTGCCAAAATCCGGCAGATCGGAAGGTTTCTTCAGATGATCGACGGACAGGATATCCGCACGCGGCAACCCGCCCCCTTGGGGCAATTCCAGCCGGAACATCGCGTAGACGCTGTTCTGAGTTCCGGTCTCGCGGATGTAATTTCCTGACCCCTGAATACGCTCCAACATGCCTTTTTTCTCAAGCTCTGCGAGAGATTTTCGCAGCGTGCCGACCGACACGTTCAGCTCGGCCGCCATATCGCGTTCCGGGGGCAGACGCTCACCATCGATCAAGCGGCCCGCAGCGACATCGCGGATCAGCAGCTCGGCAATCTGAACGTAGATAGGCAGGGCATTGGGGTTTCGGGTGTTGGGGGGCATTTCAGGCGCTTCATTCGGTCGCAGGAAAAATTGATACACTATTGATCTACATCAATGTGATTGCTACGCAAGAGGAAAGTAAAAGATGCACGGAGCGTGAATCAAATGACCATCGTCCCCATCACATCCCCTGATCTGGATGCGGCCGAGGTTTCGTGGTTCGCCGCCTTATGTTCGGACGATTATCAGTTCCTGGGTGTGCCTGATGGTGATCTGCGGTCCAGCTGGGAGCATTGCTCGGCCATCGTGAAGGAGGCCGAGGCGCAGGGGTTCCGCAACATCCTGTGCCCGTCATCGTATCAGGTTGGGCAGGACACGCTGAGCTTTGTCGCCGGTTGCGCGCCGATCACGCAGAAGATCAACCTGTTGGCCGCTGTGCGCTGCGGCGAGATGCAGCCGATCATGCTGGCCCGCACGATCGCGACTTTGGATCACATGTTGAAGGGGCGGCTGACCGTCAACATCATTTCATCCGATTTTCCCGGCGAAAAGGCCGACAGTGCCTATCGTTATCAACGGTCGCGCGAAGTGGTCGAGATCCTGAAACAGGCCTGGACGCAGGAGGAAATCAACCATGCGGGCGAGGTCTACAACTTTACAGGTCTGACAACCGACCCGGCGCGACCCTATCAGACTGGCGGGCCGCTGCTGTATTTCGGCGGTTATTCGCCCTCGGCGCTGGAGCTGTGCGGCGAGCATTGCGATGTGTACCTGATGTGGCCGGAAACCAAGGATCAACTGGCCGAGCGGATGAAAGCTGTTCATGCAGTGGCCGAAAATTATGACCGTACGCTCGACTATGGCTTGCGGGTTCACATGATCGTTCGCGATACCGAAGCCGAGGCGCAGGAATACGCGGATTACATCGTTTCAAAACTGGATGACGACTATGGCCGCGCGATCCGCGAACGGGCGTTGGATGCAACGTCGCTTGGCGTAGCGCATCAGGCCAGGAATCGTGATCTGGCGGATAAGTACGGGTATGTGGAACCCGGTCTGTGGACCGGCGTCGGCCGCGCCCGCTCGGGCTGTGGTGCGGCACTGGTTGGATCAACCGATCAGGTCATGTCAAAGATCGAAGATTACCGGAAGATGGGCATTCGCGCGTTCATCTTCTCAGGCTATCCGCACATGGATGAGGCCATGCATTTCGGTGCTCGTGTGATGCCGCATCTGAAAACCTGCTCGCTTCCCGAAGCCTACGGGCGTGTGCCCAAGACACCCCCGGCCACACCGCTGGGCAACGGAGTGCGCCGCTGATGCAACGCGTGAAACTATCCCCGACGCTGGAAATGAGCCGCCTTGTCTATGGCATGTGGCGGCTGGGTGACGATAGCGACACCTCGGCAGGGCATGTCGAGGCCAAGATTCAGGCCTGTCTTGATCAGGGCATCACCACCTTCGATCAGGCCGATATTTATGGCGGTTACGCGGCCGAAGCCGTTCTGGGCAACGCCTTGCGCGCCAATCCCGGCCTGCGCCAGAAGATGGAGATCGTCACCAAATGTGACATCGTCGCACCTGTGGGGCGGCATTCCGATGCGAAGGTCAAATACTATGACACCTCACGCGCGCATATCCTGAAATCCATCGACATGTCCCTGTCGGAAATGGCCATCGACCACATCGATCTGCTGCTGATCCACCGTCCTGATCCGTTCATGGACCACCACGAAACCGGGGCTGCGCTGGATGAGGCTGTCGCCAGTGGCAAGGTGGGCGCGGTTGGTGTTTCGAACTTCCGCCCGTGGGACTGGACCCTGCTGCAATCGGCGATGAAAACCCGGCTGGTCACCAACCAGATCGAGATCTCACTGGGCGCGATCGCCCCTTTCACCAATGGCGATCTGGCGTTTCACCAGCAGCATGGGCACCACCTTATGGCGTGGTCGCCGCTGGGGGGTGGGCTGCTGATGGCCGGAAACCCGCCCGTCGGGGTTGTTGCTGATGAAATCGCGGAGGAGTTCGGTGTAGACCGGGCCGCTGTGGCCGTCGCCTTCCTGCTGGCTCATCCGGCGGGCATTCTGCCGGTTCTGGGCACCAACAACCTGAACCGTATCAAACGCATCTCGGACGCGCTGAAAGTCACAATTGATCGCGAAACCTGGTTCCGCCTGTACGAGGCGGCGCTGGGGCATGAGGTAGCATGATGAACGCAATCTCAAGAAACATGACCCACACCTTTGTGCCACATAAGGACGACACCCGGACCCTGCGGGATGCTTTTGGTCGGTTTGCAACCGGCGTTACCATCGTGACATGCGACAGCGGTGATGGCCCGATCTGCATCACAGCCAACAGCTTTTCGTCGCTGTCGCTGGACCCGCCACTGATCATGTGGGCCGGCGACCGCAACTCGCGCCGGTTCCCCTATTTTCGCGCGGCACCGCATTTCACGGTGCATGTGTTATCGTCTGCGCAGGCTGAGCTGTGTTTTGGCTGCTCGAAAGATGCCCATGCCCTGCGCGACATCCGGCACGAGCGCTGTGCAAACGGCACCCCGCTGCTGTCGGATTGTCTGGCACGGTTTGAATGCGAACAACATGCCTATCACGACGCGGGCGATCACGTGATCGTGGTGGGCAAAGTCCTGAAGGCCAGCATGAGCGACGGCGACGCGCTGACGTTCTATGCCGGGAAAATGGGCCAATTCGCGCAGCACTAAGCGCGATCTGACGACCGCGGGACACACCTGCGGCTGAACAAGGGAGGATCCGCATGGGCGGACTGGCATCGGTGCTTGCGCCGATTGCATTTGTAAACGAAACCGTGCTGCGTCTGGGCCGCGCGGTTGGCGTTGTTGCGATTGCATTCATGGTCATCGCAATCCTGATTCAGGTGTTCTTCCGATACGTTCTGGGCAACGCCCTGCCTTGGCCGGATGAGGCCGCGCGGTTCTGCATGTTGTGGATGACCGGGTTGATGGCACCGACGGCCTTTCGGCGCGGCGGTTTTGTAGCTATCGACATGCTGCAACGGTTTCTGCCGCGTATGCTCGGCCTGTCGCTCAATCTGTTCCTCCTGCTGATCTCGCTGGCCGTGCTTTTGGTTGCGGTCAATATCGGCTGGTCCGAGGTCACGGGCTTTGGCGGCAGGTTCGCCACCGCCGCCCTGTACCTGCCGACATCGCTTGGGTTTGACGAGTGGTATCGCATTCCGCGCAGCTGGATGATGGCTTCGCTGCTGGTGGGCATCATTCTGCTGATCTCGGTCAATATCGAGCTTATCCTGCGTTCCGTGGTCACCTTGCTTGGCGGCGCGCATCTTTTGCCGGACATTCCCGACGCAGCCGTGGGGGCCGAATAGATGCTGATCTGGTTCCTGCCTACGTTCCTGATTTTCCTGCTGATTGGCCTGCCGGTCTTTTTCGCGCTTCTGGCGGCACCCGGCATCTTGCTGTGGCTGAACGGACAGACGAACGACATCACCCTGCTTTATCGTAATGTCTACAACGGCATGGACAGTTTCCCGCTGATGGCGATCCCGTTCTTCATGCTGGCCGGTGAAATGATGAACCGCGGCGGCATCACCATCCGCCTTGTCGAATTCAGCCAGGCGCTGATGGGCCATCTGCGCGGCGGGCTGGCGCATGTAAACGTTCTGAGCTCGATCCTGTTCGCGGGCCTTTCAGGATCAGCGGTGGCTGATACATCCGCCCTGGGTTCGATGCTGATCCCGGCGATGGAAAAACAGGGATACACCCGAAAATTCGCCGCCGCCATTACGGCCGCGAGTTCGGTGATCGGGCCAATCATCCCGCCCTCGGGCATCATGATCATCTATGCCTATGTCATGGGCGAAAGTGTGGCCGCCTTGTTCCTTGCGGGGATCGTGCCCGGGATCATGGTGGGTGTCGGCCTGATGGTGATGATCAAGTTCATGGCCGACAAGTACGATTTTCCCGTCGCCAGCCGGAAATACACATGGGATGAGCGGCGCAAAGCCAGCCTCAAGGCGTTCTTCCCGCTGATGACGCCCGTGATCATTCTGGGCGGCATTCTGGGGGGCATCTTTACTCCGACCGAGGCCGCCGCTGTTGCTGTGGGCTACGCCTTTATCATCGGATTTTTCGTTCTGCGTACACTGACCCTGAGGGAAATTCCGGATGTTCTGAGCAATGCAGGTATGACGTCGGCTGTGGTGCTGCTGCTGGTTGGCGCAGCAATGGCGTTCAAGACCGTGGTCAGCCTGAGCCATGCCCCGGAACAATTGGCCTCGTTGATCCTCAGCCTGTCGGAAAATCCGCTGATCCTGTTGTTTCTGATCAACCTGTTGTTGTTTATCGTCGGTATGTTTCTGGACGCAGGCCCCGCGATCATCATCCTTGGCCCGATCCTTGGTCCCATTTTCACTGGCCTCGGCGTAGACCCGATCCATTTCGCCATCATCATGAGCGTCAATCTGACCGTCGGCCTTGCAACGCCCCCCATGGGGCTGGTGCTGTTCGTGGCCGCCGCCGTGTCGCGGGAGCGGGTCGAGACGATCGCCAAGGCGATCCTGCCGTTTCTGGCGGTCGAAATCATCGTGATCTTTCTGATCACCTACATCCCCGCACTATCCATGACGATCCCGAGGATAACGGGATTTGCAAACTGACTGAGTATCACAGGGAGGAAACGCATGCTCGGAAACTTCATCAAAACAGCGGCGATTGCCACATCGCTTGTGGCCGCGTCTGCGGTCGCTGCGGTGGCTGCGGACTATACGCTGCGCGCCACTGCCAATTCGAACGAAAATGACGAGGATTACGACGGTCTGATCGTTTTCAAGAACTATGTCGAGGCGGCGTCGAACGGCGCCATCGAGGTTGAGCTGTTCATCGGCACCCAGCTGTGTTCGAACGGTGCAGAATGCCTGCAAGGCGTGGCGGATGGCACCATCGATATCTATATCTCTACCTCGGGCGGGGCCTCGGGCATCTTCCCCTATGTGCAGGTTCTGGACCTGCCCTATCTGATGGCCGATGACCGGATCGCCGAGCATGTTCTGTCGGGCGATTTCACCCGCAAGATGCGCGACATGGCGCTGGAGGATTCCGGTGGCGCGATCCGCCTGATGACCATCGGCAACACCGGCGGCTGGCGCAACTTCGCCAATACAAAACACCGGGTGGCCGAGCCTGCCGACATGGAAGGTCTGAAAATTCGCACCGTTGTCGCCGACCTGCCACAGGAACTGGTCAAGGCACTGGGCGCGTCACCTACGCCGATCCCGTGGCCGGAACTTTTCACCAGCTTCCAGACCGGCGTCGTCGAGGGGTCCAAGAACGGCATCACCGACATCATGGGCATGAAGTTCCCGGATGCCGGCCTGCAATATGTCACGCTGGACGGGCACGCCTATATGGGTGCGCTGTGGTGGATGAACAACGCCAAGTTCCAGGCGATGCCCGAAGATATGCGCCGGGTCGTTGTCGATGGGTTCTACGCCTTGCAACAGGCCACTTTTGCCTCGCCCAAGCGCAAATCGATTCAGGCCTATGAGGACTTCGTCGCAGGTGGCGGTGACCTGTATGTCCCGACACCCGAGCAGAAGGCTGCGTTCAAAGCCGCGGCTTCACCTGTCTATGACTGGTTCCAGACCAATGTTGCCCGTGGTGATGAGATCTTTGCCGCGTTGACCGATGCGGTCACGGCGGCTGAGGCGGACGTGAACGCCTCGCGCAATGCAGACCTGAACTAAACGGACGGGTCGGGCCTTGTGGCCCGGCCCTTATCGAAACGGGTACATCCACCCTTTGTAGTCGTTGACCAGAACATGCGCCTTCTCGATCTGCTCCGGCGACATTTTCTTGATCACTTCCTCAAGGCTGATCGCCGCATCGGGATCGCCGCCAATGGCGCTGAGCGTGTACCACATATAGGCCCGCACCAGATCGGGGGCGGGCAATCCCAGACCCAGTTCGTAGTACCAGCCGACCCCCGACTGCGCCCCCGGATGCCCCTTCATCGAGGCACGCAGATACCATTCAAACGCCCTTTCATGGTCCTGCTCGACCCCAAGACCCAGCCCGTACATCACACCAATCAATTCCTCGGCCTCGGCATTGCCCGACCGGGCGGCGGGCAGCAGTTCCGCGCGCGCGGCTTCAAACTCTCCGGCCTCCATCATGTCACGGGCCTGTTCCAGCTCAGCCAGAGCCGGGGTCGCAAGAAAACAAAGGGTAAAGAGAAACTGGCGCATTGGGCGATTGTCCTCGTTTGGGCGGGGGCCGCGGTGGCGCAGGACCTGCCGCGCCCGCTGACAGATGATGACTTTATCCCATTTGATATGGAACAGGCCACTATCGGTCATCAACTGTTTTACGATCCGATCCTGTCAGGCAATCAGAACATTTCGTGCGCCCATTGCCACCACCCCGATTTCGGCACCTCCGACGGGTTATCCCTGGGGATCGGCGAAGGCGGACAGGGTCTTGGACCGGAGCGCACACCGGGTACCGGGGCGGACAAGATCCGCAAACGCATTCCCCGAAATGCGCCGGGGTTGTGGAACCTCGGGGCCAAGGACATCCGTACCGTTTTCCACGATGGCCGCCTGAGCATCTCGGACCTCTATGGCAACGGGTTCAATTCGCCTGCACAGGAATGGCTGCCCGGGGGATTGAACTCGCTTCTGGCGGCGCAGGCCTTGTTCCCGCTGACCGCGCAATTCGAGATGGCCGGTAATGTCGCTGAAAATCAGGTGACCGGCGCGGTTCACGACAGGATCGACAAGGGCTGGCCGATCCTTGCCAAACGCGTGCGGACCGATCCGCGCTATGGCCCTGCCATAGTCGCGGCTTTTGACAACATCGAGACCACCGAAGACATCACGATCACCCAGATCGCCAACGCGCTGGCGGCCTTCATGGCCATCGAGTGGCGCAGCACCGACAGCCCATTCGACCAGTACTTGGCCGGGGACAAGGATGCGCTGTCAGACATCCAGAAAGACGGGATGAACCTGTTTTATGGCAATGCGCGATGCGCGACCTGCCATGCGGGTCCGTTGATGTCGGACCAAGAGTTTCACGCGCTAGGTTTGCCCCCTTTCGGGCCGGGCCGGACCCGGCAATGGGACCCATATGCGCGGGACGTTGGACGGATGGCGGAAAGCAACCGTCTGGAAGACGCCTATCGCTTTCGCACGCCGATGCTGCGCAATGTCGCCCTGACTGCGCCTTATGGACATAACGGCGCTTTTGCGGATCTCGAAAGCATGATCCGTCACCATCTTGACCCCCAGACCAGCCTTGCCAAATGGAAACCCGACATGGCTGCGTTGCCCAAGGTCCCCTGGTTGCAAGAGGTGGATTTCGTGGTGTGGGACGACCGGTTCGAGATGGAGCGCCAGCGCAGCAGGATCGACATTGTGCCAATGACGCTTTCGGATGCGGAAATCGCCGCTCTGGTCGCTTTTCTGCATTCCTTGACGGGCACTGGCGTTAGCTCTCCTCCTTTCGGGGTGCCGGCCGAATTCAACCCCTGATGGCGGTCACGCCATAATGCCAATTATTCCGGCATAATGTCGGATAAGTCGATCACTTCGTCAAATTGCGGCCTATGAAATGTCTGGCCAGCCCTGCACCATAATATCAGGAACAGAATTTTACGGAGACGTTGATGTCCTGGAATATTTGCGTAATCGGGGCTGGCAAGATCGGTCAGATGATCGCGACGCTGCTGAGGGCCTCGCCAAACTATACAGTGACTGTGGCTGACCATGACCTGAAAGCACTGGGTGAAATCACAAGGCTTGGGATTGGAACAAAGCAGATTGATGCCCGGGATGCGGATCGTCTGGCAAAGGAGCTGACCGGGTTTAACGCCGTGGTATCAGCGGCACCGTTCTTTCTTACCCCAAACATTGCCAAGGCCGCCAAAGAGGCGGGCGCGCATTATTTTGACCTAACCGAAGACGTCGCGGCCACCGAGGCCGTACGCCAGCTGGCCGAAGGCAGTGAGACGGCTTTCATGCCGCAATGTGGTCTGGCACCTGGTTTTGTGGGCATCTCCGGAGCCGCGCTTGCAGCGGAGTTTGATGAGCTGGACAGCCTGCATATGCGGGTGGGCGCGCTGCCGCTTTATCCGACCAATGCACTGAAATACAATCTGACCTGGTCGACCGATGGGTTGATCAATGAGTACTGCAATCCCTGCGACGCCATTGTGAACGGCAAACTGGTCAAGACCGCGCCGCTGGAAGATTACGAGATTCTGGGTCATGATGGCGTGGAATACGAATGCTTCAACACCTCGGGCGGGTTGGGCACGCTGCCGGAAACGCTGGAAGGCAAGGCGCGGGCCGTGTCTTATCGCACGATCCGGTATCCCGGCCATTGTGAAATCCTGAAACTGCTGCTGCACGATCTGGGGCTGGAACACCGCCGCGATCTGCTGAAAGAAATCTTCGAGACCGCCCTGCCCCGCACTGATCAGGACGTTGTGCTGGTCTATTGCACGGCCAAGGGCATGATCAACGGCGTTCTGCGCGAGAAATCCCTGATCAACAAGAGCTTTTCCCGAACCATCAATGGGCAGGTCTGGAGTGCCATTCAGGTCACCACAGCTGCGGGTATTCTGGGCGTCGTTGACCTGATGCGCACCGGCACGCTGCCTTCGAAAGGGTTCGTCCGGCAGGAACAGGTCAAACTGAACGACTTCCTGAATACAGAATTTGGCCAGCTGTATCGTGCTGGTGACGTGACCCGGCAAAACAAGGCGGCCTGAGATATGAAAGACATCGTAATGACAGCCCAAACCACGCTTGCAAATCTGGATCTGACAGACGCCGCATTGAAGGGCGGCACTCTGAAGGTGACGTCGCCGATTGACGGCTGCCTGCTGGCCGATGTGCATGAAACGCCGGCCACCGAAATGGACGCGATCATTGCCCGCGCCAAAAACGCGTTCAAGGCGTGGCGCGTTGTGCCGGCCCCGCGTCGGGGCGAGCTGATCCGCCTGCTGGGCGAAGAGCTGCGTGCGGCCAAGGACGATCTGGGCGCGCTTGTCAGCTGGGAGGCCGGCAAGATCACATCCGAAGGTCTGGGCGAAGTGCAGGAGATGATCGACATCTGCGACTTTGCCGTTGGTCTGTCGCGTCAGCTTTATGGTCTGACCATCGCGTCGGAACGCCCAGGTCATCGGATGATGGAAACCTGGCATCCGGCGGGCCCGGTCGGAGTGATCTCGGCCTTCAATTTCCCAGTTGCGGTCTGGTCGTGGAATGCCGCTTTGGCACTGGTCTGTGGCGATCCGGTGATCTGGAAACCGTCCGAGAAGACCCCGCTGACAGCGATGGCCTGCCAGAAGATCTTTGAACGCGCGCTGGTGCGGTTTGGCGATGCCCCCGAAGGGTTGCTTCAGGTCCTGATCGGTGGCGCGGAGTTGGGCGAGGCGCTGGTGGCCAGCGAAGATGTTCCGATCATCTCGGCCACAGGGTCCACACGAATGGGCCGTGCGGTTGCGCCCATTGTTGCGGCACGCTTTGGCAAGTGCATTCTGGAGCTGGGTGGCAACAACGCGATGATCGTCGGCCCTTCGGCGGATCTGGAAATGGCCGTGCGCGCCATTGTCTTCTCGGCCGTTGGGACCGCCGGTCAGCGTTGCACCACGCTGCGCCGTCTGATCGTGCACAACTCGATCCGTGAGGAACTGGTGGGCCGCCTGAAAAAGGCTTATGCCGGTCTGGCCATCGGCAATCCGCTGTCTGAGGGCACGTTGATCGGGCCACTGGTGGATGAGGCATCGGGTGCCGCCATGACATCCGCACTGGAGGCCGCAAGGGCCGAAGGCGGCACCGTGTTTGGCGGCGAACGTGTAACCGAAGGGCTTCCTGCGGGTGTCTATATGCAGCCCGCAATTGTCGAAATGCCCGGCCAAAGCGCGGTCGTGAAAACCGAAACTTTCGCGCCAATCCTTTATGTTATGGGCTACGACGACTTTGACGATGCGATCCAGCTTCAAAACGATGTGCCGCAAGGGCTGTCATCCTGTGTGTTCACGCTGAACATGCGCGAGGCCGAGCAGTTTCTGACTGCGGCGGGGTCGGATTGCGGTATTGCCAACGTCAACATAGGCCCCTCGGGCGCCGAGATCGGTGGCGCATTCGGTGGCGAAAAGGAAACCGGTGGCGGACGCGAAAGCGGCTCGGACGCGTGGAAAGCCTATATGCGCCGCCAGACCAACACCGTGAACTACTCGGCAGAGCTCCCGCTGGCGCAGGGTGTCAAATTCGACATCTGAACCAGCGCGCAAACTGACGGGCAATCTGATCCCCCCGGAGCTTTGATGTTTCGGGGGGATCGCTTTTGTCGTGCAGGGTTTGGCACTGGCAGGCTGAAGCAGGCACAAAACCGGTGGTTCTTGACGAAATCCCTGCCGTGCGGCATGTGATGTCGCTGGGGGGGGAACGGCATGTCCGATAGGGTCAGATGGCCCGACACGGCATGTATGAACAGGTTAAGCGTCCGAGTGGCCCCGATGGCTGGCTGCTTTTATACCGGAAGGTAAGTAAGATATGTGCCCTGCACCCGTTGATGCAGAGACCCCGCGCGGGTTCATCATCCCGATCGGCGGCGGCGAAGACCGCGTCAAGGAAATGCAGATTCACCGCAAGTTCGTTGAGCTGTCTGGTGGTCCTGATGCCGATATTGTCGTGATCCCGACGGCCTCGATGTTGGAAGAGACCGGACCGGATTACAATCGCATCTTTTCCGAGCTGGGCGCGGGCAAGGTCGAATTTCTGCCCATCTCGCGGCGTGCTGATTGCGACAATCCCGATTATGCCGAGATGCTGGACCGCGCTACAGGGATATTCATGACCGGCGGCAACCAGCTGCGGCTGTCGGCGATTCTGGGTGGCACACTTGTGGCGCAGAAAATTCGGCGCCGGAATGCGGCCGGTGTGCCGGTTGCCGGCACTTCAGCCGGGGCGTCGATCATGTCCGAACACATGGTGGCCGGGGGCAGCAGCAACTCGGCTCCGGCTGAGGGCAATATCACGCTGGCTCCGGGCATGGGTTTGACCAACGCCGTCATCATCGACCAGCACTTCACACAACGCAATCGGCTGGGACGTTTGCTAACCGCTTCATCTTTCAACCCTTTTTTGATCGGACTGGGTATCGACGAAGACACGGCAGCCTTCATCGGACCCGATAATGTCCTTGAAGTCGTGGGCAGCGGATCGGTTACCGTCGTGGACGCCAGTCATCTGACCCATTCATCGATGTGGGACGCGCGCCGCGGCGAAGCGCTGAGCCTGCTTGGACTTCGGCTTGACGTTCTGGGCGAAGGGTGCCGTTATGATCTGACGGCTCGCCAGGCTTTTCCGCCGGATGAGCATTTGGCGTTCTGCACATTGCCGGACATGTCCGGTCAAGAGGCCGCCAGCGGGGGGAAAACAAAAAGCTAACCAACGGGGAGCCTCATGAAAATAATCTCGACCAATGTCTTTGTCGGCCCAAATGTCTGGGCAAGTTTTCCGGTCATTCGCCACGTCATCGATCTGGGTGTTCTGGAAGAGTGGCCCTCGGCAAAAATTGGTTCCGAGTTTATTGACGCCTTGATCAAGGCGCTTCCCGGTCTGGCGGAACATGGCTGCTCCTATCGCGAACCCGGCGGCTTTATCCGCCGCCTGCGCGAGGATGAAGGCACCTGGTTGGGGCATGTGCTGGAACATTGCGCCATCGAAGTGCAGAACGTGGCCGGGTCCGACGTGACCTTTGGCCGTACGCGCGGCACAGGTGAGCCGGGCCAGTACAATATGGTCTATGAATACCGCCAGCGTGACGTCGGTCTGGATGCGGGCAATTTGGCGATGCGGTTGCTGATGCACCTGCTGCCGCAATCCCTGAAAGATCAGGTGGATTACGAATTCGACCCGGACTTCAACTGGGATGAAGAACTGCGCAGCTTTGTGCTGAGGGCGCAACGCAAGGAATTTGGCCCGTCGACCGGATCGCTGGTCAAGGCGGCGCAGGAACGCGACATCCCGTGGATCAGGCTGAATTCCGGCTCGCTTGTGCAATTCGGACACGGCAAGTTTCAGAAACGCATTCAGGCGACAATTACGTCCGAGACCAAGCATATCTCGGTCGAGATTTCCTGCGACAAGGAAGACACCCATAATCTGCTGAACGATCTTGGCCTGCCGGTACCGCAGCAACGCATGGTCTATTCGGCCCGCGAGGCCGTGCGTGCGGCAGCGCGGATCGGGTTTCCGGTGGTGGTCAAACCGTTGGACGCCAACCATGGGCGCGGCGTGTCGATCAATCTGAATTCCGATGCCGAGGTCGAGGCGGGCTTTGCCGAGGCCAAGGAGCATTCACGCAGCCGCGCCATTCTGGTTGAAAGCTTCATCACCGGCTTTGATCACCGGATGCTGGTCGTGAACGACAAACTGGTTGCGGTGGCCAAACGCGTCCCCGGCCATGTAATAGGCGACGGCACCCATACGATTGCCGAATTGGTCGACATCGTGAACCAAGACCCGCGTCGGGGCATCGGGCATGAAAAAGTGCTGACCAGGCTCGAGCTGGACAATCAGGCTAACCGCCTGATGGAGAATGCAGGCGTGACGGAAGACACTGTCTTGCCCGAGGGCGAGGTTTTCTATCTGCGCTCGACCGCGAACCTGTCAACGGGTGGCACCGCCATCGACCTGACCGACGTGGTGCATCCCGACAACCGAGACATGGCCGAACGCGCCATCATGGCCGTCGGGCTGGATGTGGGCGGTGTCGATTTCCTGATCGACGATATTACCAAATCCTACAAGGATATCGGTGGCGCGATTGTCGAAGTAAACGCCGCCCCCGGTTTCCGGATGCATGTGGCCCCGTCCGAAGGTCAGCCGCGCGATGTGGCGGGCAAGGTCATCGACATGCTGTTCCCCCCCAATGAACAGACCCGCATCCCGATTGCGGCCATAACCGGCACCAACGGCAAGACGACCACGTCGCGGATGCTGGGTCATATCATGAAAACCAGCGGCAAGATCGTTGGCATGACCTCGACCGACGGCGTCTATGTGGATGGCAAGCTGAGCGTCAAGGGGGACATGACCGGCCCGAAATCGGCACAGATCGTCCTGCGTGATCCGATGGTCGATTTTGCAGTGATGGAAACCGCGCGGGGCGGGCTGGTTCGCTCGGGTCTGGGCTATCAACGCTCGAACGTGGCGGCCTGTCTGAACGTCTCGGCAGATCATCTGGGTCTGGGCGGGATCAATACGGTCGAGGAGCTGGCCGTCGTCAAACGGGTGGTAGTGGAAAGCGCAACCGATACGGCCGTTCTGAACGCTGACGACATCAATTGTCTGAAGATGGCCGATTATGCCGGGGCGGATCAGATCTTCTATGTCACGACCAACCCCGGTCACAGTCTGGTCAAGGAACATATCAAGACAGGGGGCAAAGCCATCGTGCTGGAAAAAGGCATGAATGGCGACATGCTGACCATCTATGACAAAGGGCTTCACATCCCGGTTCTGTGGTCGCATCTGATCCCCGCCACCCTTGAGGGCAAGGCGATCTTCAACGTGCAAAACGCCATGGTCGCAGCTGCAATGGCCTATAGCTTTGGGGTCGATCTGGACAATATCCGGCATGGACTGCGCACTTTCGACACCAGTTATTTCCAGGCACCTGGGCGGATGAATGTCTATGATGAACATCCCTTCAAGGTGATCCTTGATTACGGCCACAACCCGGCCGCGCTGAAGGCGATGGCCGCTTTGGCCGATCAGTTGGAGGTCAAGGGCCGCAGGCTGTGCGTTGTTGCGATGCCCGGTGATCGGCGCGATGAAGACATTGTTGATGGGGCCGCAGCGCTGGCCGGGCATTTTGACCACTTCATCTGCAAGGCCGATGACCGCCGCCGGGGTCGCGGGCATGACGAGGTGCCGCAAATGATGCGGCAGGCCCTGATCGATTGCGGGACGCCGGATGAGGCAATCTCGATCATCCCGGATGAGGTTGAGGCCGTGACCACAGCGCTGGAGATGGCGGCACCGGGCGATCTGCTGGTGATCTTCGGAGATGACACCACACGCTGCTGGAAACAGATCATCTACTTCAACTCCGATGGAGAAACCTCTGAAACCGAGGCAGCACCCAGGACCAGCCCTGCCGACACCACGTTCGAGGACATGTTCGACAGCGATCAGAACCTGATCCGGGACGAACGCGGTGTAAGACTGGCGCGTGAAATCAGCGAAGACGCGGATTGAGCGGAGGTACCGGAATGGACCGGATCGAAGAGCTTGAAACCGCGCTGACCATCGAAAGCGCGACCGCTGATCATATTCAGGTGGATGACGCGCGGCGACTGACCGGCCCCGGCCTGTTATGGGATCACCCCGGCGCGGTGATGGATGTGTTTTTCACTGTTATCGACCCCGCGCAGGTCATTGAACTTTGGGAAAAACATGCCCGGCGCGTTCTGGATGCGCTTGGCTGGCAGGATCAGGCGCTGACCCACCGTACCTTTACCGGAGGCGTCAATCTGGCAATCTCGGCACCGATGGATCAGCTTTATTCCGCGATCTTTGCGGCTCAGACCGCCTGGCATTTCTGTGCGGCAGAGTTGCTGGAGGCCACACCGGGCGATTTTGATCAGATGATCCGGGATGTCAAAGGCGTCATGGCGAAGGAGGCCAATCCTGCGCTGATCGCCCTGATCGCGGCAGCCAACGCGCATGGTGTGGATATCCTGTGCGACGATGATGAGATTTCCATCGGGCATGGAACCGGCAGCCAAACCTGGCCTGTCGACGCGTTGCCCGCCCCGGATGACGTGGACTGGCCCGCCTTTCACAACATCCCCGTCGCCTTCATCACCGGAACCAATGGCAAGACCACCACGACCCGGTTGCTGGAGGCGATCGCCCGCGCCTCGGGCAAGGTCGCAGGGCTGACCTCGACCGAGTTTGTGCGGGTGGGCGACGATATTCTGGATCGCGGCGACTATTCCGGCCCCGGCGGAGGGCGGATGTTGCTGCGCGACAAGCGGCTTGAAATCGGATGCCTTGAAGTGGCCCGTGGGGGTATCCTGCGCCGCGGCCTGCCGACGCGTGCCGCCATGGCCGCCACTGTCACTAACGTGGCGAACGATCATCTGGGGCAATACGGCGTCAACACGGTGCCCGAGCTGGCTCAGGCGAAATTCGCCGTGCACCGGACACTGACCAAGGGCGGCGTTCTGGCCCTGAATGCCGATGATCCTTTTGTCCGTGCCGAAGCCGAAAACACGGCGGCGAATATCTGGTGGTTTTCACTGGATGCCGGGAATGATCTGATCCGTCGGGCGCGCGACGCGGGAACATGCTGCGCTTATGTCTCGCAGGGCAACATCGTCTTCTTTGACGGCCGGTCCGAGCATACGGTCATTGCCGTGTCCGACGTGCCCCTGACCATGGGCGGGGTCGCGAAATACAACATCCTGAACGCTCTGGCGGCTATGTGCCTTGCGCTGGCTTTGAAACTGCCGCTTGAAGCGGTGCGGCATGGGTTGGCCGGGTTCAAACCGGATGCCAAGGACAATCCGGGTCGCTGCAACGAATTCCAGCACAACGGCGCTCAGGTTTTCGTGGATTTCGCGCATAATCCGCATTCGATTTCTGCCGTGTGCGATGCGCTGTCGGCCTTGCCGGCAAAACGGCGGTTCATCATGCTCAGCCATGCCGGAGACCGCTCGGACCAGGACATTCGCGACGTCACCGCAACCGCCTTGAATTTCCAACCCGACGTGGTCGTTGCTGCTGAACTGGAAGGGTACCTACGGGGTCGCGCTTTGGGAGAGATACCGGACCTGATTGAAAAGTCGGCTCTGGAACAAGGGTATGACAAGACCCAGATCCAAAGGGCCGCATCCCCGTCCGAGGCCGCCGCGATGATCCTGAAACAGGTGGAACCGGGCGATCTAGCACTGCTGCTGGTTCTGTCGGAACGCGACGCCGTGCTTGAGATGCTGGACCAGCAGGTGACGTAGTGGGGTGAGGGAGCAGGAAGGCAGCGAGCCGCCATCTCCGGCTGCGGTCATCTAAGCAGCAAATTGCGCAACACCCTTGCATTGAAACCCTGCCTGACAATACTCGCCCAACACAGGCAACAGGTGGTTGAGGTTAGGTGTTATGGAGATTGAGCAGACGGGGTTGTCGGGTGTGTTGGTTATTCGCCCGCAGCGGCATGGGGATTTGCGCGGGTTTTTTTCCGAAAGCTGGAACAAGGCGCGGCTGGAGGAGGCTGGGGTTGTGTTGCCGGAATTTGTGCAGGACAACCATTCGCTGTCGTCCGCGGTGGGGACATTGCGCGGCCTGCATTTTCAGGCGCCTCCGCATGCACAGGGCAAATTGGTGCGCGCGGGCCGGGGCGCGCTTTATGATGTCGCCGTCGATATCCGCAAGGGATCGCCAACTTATGGGCAATCTTTCGGCATCGAGCTCAGCTTTGAGAACGGGCGGCAGCTTTGGGTGCCGGCGGGATTTGCCCATGGTTTTGTGACGTTAGAGCCCGACACCGAAATCTGCTACAAATGTACCAGCTCTTACAATGCGGATGCCGATGGGGGTGTGCGCTGGGACAGCTGTGGTATTGATTGGCCCTTGCAGGGGAACCCAGTGCTGAGCGACAAGGACAGGATTGCGCCTGCGCTGGCCGATTTTGACAGCCCGTTTGTTTACGAAGGATAGAATATGAAACTGTTGGTGACAGGTGGTGCGGGTTTCATCGGGTCCGCGGTCGTGCGGCGTGCCATTGCGGACGGACATCAGGTCGTGAACCTTGATGCGCTGACCTATGCGGCCTGCCTCGACAATGTTGCCGAGGTTGCAGAGAACCCGAACTATGCCTTTGTTCACGCAGATATCCGCGACCCTGCAGCCCTGAAGGCGGTGTTTGCCCAACATGCGCCTGATGCGGTGATGCACCTGGCGGCGGAATCCCATGTTGACCGGTCCATCGACGGGCCGGGGGCTTTCATCGAAACCAATGTCCTGGGCACATACAACATGCTGGAGGCGGCGCGCAGCTATTGGGCCGGACAAGGAAAACCGGACACTTTCAGGTTCCACCATATCTCGACCGATGAAGTCTTTGGCAGCCTGGGACCCACCGGACAGTTCACCGAGGATACCCCCTATGATCCGCGGTCACCCTATTCCGCGTCGAAAGCCTCCAGCGATCATCTGGTCCGGGCCTGGCACGAGACCTATGGCCTGCCGGTGGTGCTGACCAACTGTTCGAACAATTACGGGCCCTATCATTTCCCTGAAAAGCTGATCCCTGTTGTGATCCTGAACGCAATCGCGGGCAAGGCGCTGCCGATCTATGGCGACGGCTCGAATGTCCGCGACTGGCTGTATGTCGAGGATCACGCCGACGCACTTTTGCTGGTGGTGCAAAAGGGGACTGTCGGCCGGTCCTATAACATCGGTGGCGAGAACGAGCGCAGCAATCTGGAACTGGTGCAGACGCTGTGCGCGATCCTGGACGACCTGCGCCCGAAACCGCAGGGGCTCTATGCGGACCAGATCACCTTTGTCACAGACCGCCCCGGGCATGATGCGCGTTACGCCATCGATCCCTCGCGGATGCGCAACGAAATGAACTGGCGCCCGTCCGTGACGGTAGAGGAGGGTCTGCGCAGAACGGTTGAATGGTACCTGAACAATGAAGAGTGGTGGCGGTCTTTACAGAACCGGTCCGGCGTTGGCGAACGGCTGGGGGTCAGCGCGTGAAACTTCTGGTCTTCGGGGCGACCGGTCAGCTGGGCCGGGAACTGATCCGGTGTGGCGGGGATATCTCGGTTGAAGCGCTTGGGCGCGACAAGGCGGATTTTACCGATCCCGAAGGGTGCGCGGCCCTGGTTCGCAACACCGATGCGGATGCGGTGATCAACGCCGCCGCATATACCGCCGTCGACAAGGCCGAAGCGGAGGAAGACCTTGCCCTGCTGATCAACGGAGCCACGCCCACGGCGCTGGCCAAAGCCGCGGCCGGGCGCGGATTGCCGTTTGTTCAGGTCTCGACAGATTATGTGTTTGACGGGGCGGGCACGGCCCCGTTCTTACCCAACCACGCGACCGGCCCGCTGGGCGCCTATGGGCGCACCAAGCTGGCGGGTGAGGCCGGTGTGATTGCGGCGGGCGGACCCCATGCAATCATACGAACCTCGTGGGTGGTGTCGTCACATGGGCATAACTTCGTCAAAACCATGCTGCGCCTCGGCAAAGAGCGTGACCACCTGACGATCGTCGCAGACCAGATTGGCGGTCCAACCCCGGCATCGGCACTGGCCGGGGCCTGTATCGGCGCGGCCCGCGCCCTTTTGACAAACCCGGATGAAAAGACCGGAATTTACCATTGCAGCGGTGGCCCTGATGTCAGCTGGGCCGATTTTGCGCGCGAGATCTTCGATCAGGCCGGTATTGACTGCAATGTCGAAGACATCCCGTCCAGCGCATACCCGACCCCCGCGAAACGCCCCCTGAACAGCCGCCTGGACTGCACGACACTGACAACGGAACTGGGCGTGCCCCGTCCGGATTGGAAGGCGGGCCTGCACAGCATACTTGAAGACCTTGGAGAGCTCGGCACATGACGACCCGGAACGGCAAGAAACGCAAAGGTATCATTCTGGCAGGCGGGTCAGGCACCCGTCTTTATCCGATCACGATGGGCGTCTCGAAACAGCTTTTGCCCATCTATGACAAGCCGATGATCTATTACCCCCTTTCGGTGCTGATGCTGGCCGGGATCCGCGACATCGCGATGATCACGACGCCGCAGGATCAGGAGCAGTTTCAGCGCCTGTTGGGTGACGGAAGCCAATGGGGCCTGTCCCTGACCTGGATTGTTCAACCTTCTCCTGACGGGTTGGCGCAAGCCTATATTCTGGCAGAAGATTTTCTGGATGGTGCCCCCTCGGCCATGGTGCTGGGCGACAACATCTTCTTTGGGCACGGCCTGCCCGAGATCCTGCAATCGGCAGACGCCAAAGAGACGGGTGGCACTGTCTTCGGCTATCGGGTCGCTGATCCCGAACGCTATGGGGTCGTGGCCTATGACGAGGCTGGCGCCGTCACCCAGATTGTCGAGAAACCCCAAGTGCCGCCATCGAACTACGCCGTGACCGGGCTGTATTTTCTGGACGGCTCTGCCCCTGAACGGGCCCGCGCCGTAAAACCGTCTGCACGCGGCGAGCTTGAGATTGTCACCTTGCTTGAAATGTACCTTGAGGCCGGGTTGCTCAGCGTCAACCGCATGGGGCGCGGTTATGCCTGGCTGGATACCGGAACCCACGCAAGCCTGCTGGACGCCGGAAACTTTGTGCGTACGCTTCAGGACAGGCAAGGCCTGCAAACCGGATCACCTGACGAAATCGCCCATACGCTGGGCTGGATCAGCGACCAGGACCTCGAAGCCCGCGCCCAAAGATTCGGCAAAAACGACTACGGCGAATACCTCAAGAACCTGCTGAACCATTAGCCGTTCAATAGCGGTATTGGCTTGGTTGAGTTTTTTGGTTTTGGTTGTGGGTTTGGTGGTGAGGTCTTATTTAGCGTGTTTGGATGTTGGGATGGGTTGGTCTGCCGCAGGGTAGCATCAGCCCTTTA